>JBFFDV010000130.1:0-7562 GCA_041559215.1 Anaerolineae bacterium
CCGGGGCCTTTCAGTTGAAGCGCCTGGGCACGGAAACCTTGGACGATGTGGAACCCCTCTTCGTAAACAGCATGGAGGCTTCGAGCTTTGGGGTGCCGGAGATCGTTCGTGCCGTGCGGCTATGGCGCGAGTTCAAGACCAAAGCTCAGCCCACATACCGCAGGCCCGAGGTCTATGCCGCCGCCGTCGAATATATCATGGTGCTGTTCGGCTTCTACCGGGACTCCCAGGTCGAAATCGGTGAACGGTACGGAGTCTCGCCCTCGAGCATATCCAGCAAATGGCATGAGATCGAACGCATCCTGGGGCTCTCCCAGTTTGATGCCCGTTACTCCCTTCACCAAGACCCCGGGGCGGGATTGGAGGCGATGATCAAGCAGACGGGCGCGGAAGTCCCCCCTCCCTTACCTTTGGGCACAGGCCGTGGCGTAAGAACGTTCGACACGAAAGTCCCGTGACTCATTTGCGTGGCCGCAGTTCCCACTCGCACCACAGATCCTCAGGATGCGGATCGGGAGGGGCCATCACGCAACGCACTTCAACCCTCTTGTCTATCTCCTTGGCGAAGTTTCTCCACTCGGCCAAGTGCCTGGCTTTGCAGGGGAACTCGCCTCTACCCATGTTCACTCTCGCCTCTTGAGGCAGACACTGGCGCACTCGGATCTTGACTCCGTCAGCTGTCTCTTTCACCTCATGCTCGACGATGATAGTCCAGGGGAAATAGGACAATGCTTCCAGAACACGGTCGACACCCTCTCCCTTCAAGGGGAACCTTTCCTTTATCTCTCTGGCGGCCACACCACCCATCCTGGCCCAGACGTCCTCGTTAAGCTTGATCGCAGCCTCGGTTCCGAAGGCATCCTCCACAGCCAGAAACCACAAGGCATCAGTGAGCCGGTATTGTTTCAGCAGGAAATCGAGATACTCCTGTGCCTCCCTCTCTCCCATCTCCGAGAACTTCATCCATACCTCCAGAAGACTGAGGGAATGCTCCCGAGCGACAGAACACGGGCCTCAGTGCCGCACCTCGCCGCTCCCCTTGAGGGCGAACTCCCACTGGCACCATAGATCCTCAGGGTGGGGATCGGGAGGGGCCATCACGCAACGTACCTCAACCCTCTTGTCTATCTCCTTGGTAAAGTTGACGAACTCTGACAGATGCATGGCTTTGCACGGAAACTCACTCCTGCCTGCTCTGACTCTTGCCGCCTGAGGAGGACAGTAGGGCACGCGTATCCTGGCTCCATCAGAGGTCTCCTCCATCTCATAGCCGACGAGCACGGTCCAGGGGAAATACGAGAGAGCTTCCAGAACGCGAGCAACGCCCTCTTCTTCCAAGGGAAATCTTTCCGCTATCTCCCTGGCTGCGAGGCCGCCCATCCTGCCCCAGATATTCTCGTTCAACTTGACGGCCGCGTCAGTCCCGAAGGTATCCTCCACAGCCAGAAACCAGTAGGCATCGGTGAGCCTGTACTGCCTGAGCAGGAAATCCAGATATTCCCGCACCTCCTTATCTCCCATCTCTGAGAACTTCATTTGTACCTCCAAATCTTGATGTCGCGAGGAACTATCGGCGCCCATGCCATCAAAAAAGACAACTCGACTCACGGACAGACACTGCGACTCGCTTATGGAACTTCACTGCGGAACCAATCTCTCTTCCACCATAACCGCTCCTGACGATAAACGGCTTGCCCTCCTCGTCAGATAGAACGTTAACAAGGCCATAAAGATGACTAATAAGAGGAGGAAAGCCAAGAAGCCCAGAGCGATCAGGGCACCGATACCCTGAGCCAAGCTATCCTCCGGCCTGGTCAACATAAGCAAAGAAGGGATGGCTACTCCAAGCGCCGCCCCATTCCAGAGAGCATGGATACCCGCGCTGGCTCCGTAGGCGCCCAGGAAGCGCCAGGGGCGCCTGTTCACAATAGCCTCATGCCAACCCAGCCCCATTAGCCCACTGCCTACGCAGTGCATCAAGGTGGCCCCCCAGCGCATCAGCATCACCACCGCCCAGCCCTCCAGGGCTATAGAACCGTTAAAAAGGCTCTCAGAAAGAGCAAAACCAGCACCGCAGGCCACTCCCCACAGCAAAGCCTGTGCCTCTCCCCGCAGGCGATAGCCTAATAACAGAACCCCCAGCGCCTTCAGAAACTCTTCCATCAAAGGGGCGATGATAACGAAGATGGCGATGATCAGCGTCAAGACAGCGGGCGAAAGAACAAGCTGGGCCAGATTTGTGGGGTCTTCCAGCCACGTCGGATCCTGCAAATTCTGATATAGGTCCATCAGCCTGTCTATACCCCCAGGCGTCAGGACGATGATCAAAGAGACGAGTGAAACAAGAATGAACAGGACGACTATCTCAGCGGCAAGGGCACCCGTTGGTGCCAGGACGGAGCCATGAGATACCTCCAGAGTAACGGTGCGCCAAGAAGCGGCCCTTGTGCGGCGCCCGACGAAAGCTAGAATGCCCAAAGCGGGAGCGATGGCGGCGAGGATGTGCAAAGGGGGAAAGGCCAGCGAGGTAAAGATAGGAAGATCCAGCAAAGAGATCATCGCCTGGCCAAGGATCAGACAGGGAACGAAAAGCAGCACCACCAACCACGGAGATGGGGGGCGGAAAACCCCCGAAGCACGACCCTTGAGGGAGTTGAGGGCTTGATATGTCAGAGCGAAACCCAGGCCCAGGCTCAAAGCAGCCAGGGAAGCGATGGTTACATTGGTTGGCACCAAGTCGGGGCCATCATAAACGAAGGGCAGGAGCAGATAGAGAAAGGCACAGGCTATCCCTAGAAAGAGCAGGATCCCCCCGACCAGAAGGGTGAGGATTCTCAGAATATTACGCCTTTGAGTCATCTCGATCGCCCTTGTGGGAACTGGCCAGACGATAGATATCTTGGCCCAGCTGCTGGAGCCTCCCGCCGTCCTCCACTCTCTCCACCAGATGTTGCGGCATATTTGACATGCCATTGTGCGCCCCACTGATCGCCCCAGCGATGGCGGCGATGGTATCGGTATCGCCCCCTCCCATAACCGCCGAAGCCACGGTGGTCATGAAGTCGTCCGGTGTCATCAAAAAGCAGTACAGCGCGCTGGCCACTGTCTCCACCACATACCCGCTCGTACCCAGATCGGCCAACGCTTTCTCGATGGGGGTGTGTGAGGAGAAGAGACGTTGGGCCTGCTCCAGCTTGCGCGCCACCGCGGAGTCCCCAACGAAGGTCGCTAACTCTGGCAGGAACGTCCCCTCATCGATCTCTCCGCTTACCAGGCGCACGATCGCGTACGCTACAGCGGTAGCACCAGCCACGGCCTCAGGGTTGTTATGGGTTGTGATGCTGGTGGCCCAGCAATCCTCCCGGAGTTGCTCGAGGTCGTGGCAGTCTATGAGGCCCACAGGCGCGATGCGCATCGCCGTCCCGTTGCCCGCCGCCCACTCGCTGCGATGTCCGCTCTCTCGCCAGGAGATGCTCTGCTTGAGATTGAGGATGCCTTCCAGGCAACTTCGTCCAATCCCTCGCAAGTCACCGCTATCGAACCATTCCACGAAACGTCGCGCCACATCCTCAGGGTCCACGTGGCCCTTCTCAAGGATGCTCTCAGCTATACAGAGCATCATCTTGGTATCATCGGTGTATTGCCCTGGAGCCAGCCCCCGCGCCGGAAGGAACTCCATCACCTGGCCATAACGTCTCTGGATCACCTCAGCATGCATCCCCTCGAAGGGCATCCCCAGAGCATCGCCGATGGCCAGACCCAGCAAACATCCAGCGAACCTATCCTGTGTCACATTTGGGTCCATTTCTTAGAAATACCTCACAACCCCAAACCTTGCTGATAGGTGACCTCGCCCTTGATCCATTCAGCGGCTAGGTGGGGAAGGTCGTATATCGAGCCCTGCTGGAAGGTGCACTGAGGTATCGCGTCCAGAAAGGCCTGGCCGTAAAACTTGGTGAGCACGCGCTTGTCCAAGACTACTACCACGCCACGATCGGTCTTACTTCTTATCAGGCGGCCAAACCCTTGCCGGAAACGCAATACCGCCTGAGGCACAGCATACTGATTGAACGGGTCGTCAAAAGTCTCGCTACGGGCAGCAAAGATGGGATCGTTGGGCACAGGAAACGGCAGACGAGCGATGACCAAACAACTCAACGCCTCTCCCACAACATCTATCCCCTCCCAGTAGCTGCGAGTGCCCAGGATCACCGTCTCAGGATTGGTCTTGAGTTGCTCCAGCAAGTTGCGCCGCGAGCCATCTATTCCCTGGCCCAGGACCGCTATCCCGTCGTCTCCCAAGGGGCGACTTATCACCCCATGAGTGGCCCGCAACTGGCTGTATGAGGTGAAGAGAACTATGGTCCGTCCCTTGATGGTCTGACCAAGGCCGATCAAAGCCTCCTCCACCGCCCTCTGATAGTGGGGCTGCCCAGGTTCCGGAATGTCGGTGGGTATGTAAAGCAATGTCGAACTTACATAGTCAAAGGGCGAGCCGATGGCCATATCCTCTGCGGTCCAGAGGTTGAGCCGCTCCCTGATATAGTCGAAGTCCTGTCCCGTACGCAGAGTAGCTGAAGTGAGGATGAGGCACTCCTTGCCGGTGAAGAGTCCGTTTTCTAATTGCTCGCCCACATGCAATGGAGCCGCCTGGAGAGTGATGTTTCCGTCGTCGGCGGCGATAGAGGCCCAATAGATGCCCTCTGGGACCGGTTGGGCGATTATGGCATTCATCTCCTCCCTCAATTGCTGAACCTGATGGAGTTTGCCGAAGAGTTCCTGCATCAGATCGTCGTATTCCGATATGCCAGCGTCCTCCAGGCCAAGCAACCCCTTATAGAGGTACTCCAGACGATCCCCAACCCCTCGCAGCCCCGTGGAGAGGTCCTCCCAGGCTATCTCCACATCCGACCATCCCGGCTGCACCCTCAACCCGCTGGTCAGGCGGATGCGCTGATCGTATGGGCTTCCTGGCCGCTCATGCTCGCCCAGGAAAAAGGACAGGGTGGTGAAGAAGTTGTACGCCCTCCTGCGAGTCTTCTCCACTTCCTGCCGCGCCTCTTCCAGGTACCCTTCCACTTCCGCCTGAATGTTCGAGGGGATCGTACTACCGCGCAAGCGGCTCGGTAACTCGTGGAGCAGCCCGTACTCCCTCCGCTCGGTGCTTTGGCTCAGGCCACTCAGTGTCCCTAATATGCGGCCCTGATTGACCTGAAAGCTCAATTGATTCGTCGCTACATCCTCTAAATGATGGGCCTCGTCAATGATCAGATGCTGATAACGAGGCAGGATGCGGTTCTCAGTCAGCATATCGGAGAGGAGAAGAGAGTGGTTGACCACGATCAGATGGGCTTCCTCCGCCCGCTGACGAGCACGGTAGAAGAAGCACCTGTCAGCTTGGGCACAGAGGTTAGGATCACAGGATTCGTCCTCGGCAGAGAGCCTAAGCCAGATGAGCTTCTCTTCACCCATGAGGTTAAGCTCGGCCTTGTCACCGGTGGTGGTCCCTGGGAGCCAGATGAGTATCTTGGCCAGGACTCGAATCTGGTCTACGGTCAGATCGGGCTGACGGCGGAGGAAAGCGAGACGACGAAGGCATAGGTAGTTGTTCCGTCCCTTCAGCAAGGCGGCCTTGAACTCCAGGGGCAAGATAGTTTGCAGGTCGGGGATGTCTTTGAGGAAGAGTTGATCCTGAAGGTTGATGGTGTTAGTGGAGACGACCACATGACGGCCGTTGACTACGGCGTAATAAGCCGCGGGCAAGAGATAGGCCAGGGACTTTCCCGTTCCCGTACCGGCTTCCACCAGCAAGTGCTGGCCCTCATTGAAGGCCTCGCTCACTCGCTGCAACATCTCCACCTGTTGGGGGCGGTATTCGTACCCCGCAAACTGTTGGGCCACGAGCCCCCCTTCCTCAAACATGGCGCGGAGTGAGGCTGTATCCAGCGGTTCGATCTCCAGCGAGGGCTCAAGCGGTTGCCTCTCCCAAGTGGGGGCGAAGATGGGGCCTGGCATTGCCTCATCCAACGCGCCCTTGCCCGCCAATTGCTCACGAATGGTGCCGGTGAAGGCGGTGCGAGCCCTCTGGGCTTCCAGGTCGAGGAATACCTGGCGCAGTGGCCAATCGCTTCTCTTAGCCAACTGGTTGATCTCCTGGATAGTCTTGATGTCCAGTTGGGAAGCCCGCTCAAGCAGGGCCAGGAATAGTTTTCTGGTGGTCTCGGCATCCGGCAGGGCGCGGTGTCCTCTGCGATAGGACACTCCTAACTCCTCGGCGAGCTTGGCCAGGCTGTAACGGGAGGCATGGGGCACCAGGATGCTGGCCAGTTCGAAGGTGTCAATGGCCGGATTGGGAAGGAGGAGCCCCAGCCTACGCAGGAAGCTAAGATCAAAGCCGATGTTATGGCCCACCAGGGGGTAGTCCTTAACGAAACTGGCCAGACGTCCAATAACAGTATGTACGGAGGGGGCCTCATCGGCTTCCTCCTGTTGGATGCCGGTCAGTCGCTGAATCTTGTAGGGGATGGGACGGTCCGGCCTGACCAGGCTGGACCAGGTTTCGAGGACCTTATCGCCGCGGAACTTGACCGCCCCCACTTCGATGATGGCCTCCCGCTCTGGGTCCAGCCCCGTAGTTTCCAAATCCAAAGAGACATATATGCGAGCCACGGGCTGATTATACTACAGAAATTTGTATAATACGAAAGCATAAGAGCAGGTGCTAGCATGCTACTGCTGCAGAGGCACGACATACCGTGTCCCCGCGAAGTTGTTTGGAGAAGGCGCCGCATTCGGATATAATAGTGTAGATGTTTCCCGTCGTCCATGAAGCTCAAGGAAGCAACGAGGATAGAGGCATGTCAGAGGAGAAAGCTTCGGAGAGACAGGTCGAGCCACGGCTCAGTCCACAATTGGAGGAGCTGAGGGAACAACTCAGATCCGGGACTCACAGTGGCGAACCCTTTGAGGTGACCGTGACGAACAGGGAGTTAGAGGAAGCCATCGCCTGGTACGTGGAGCGGCGGCCCCAGATCCCTTTTCGCAACCCCCAGGTGTCCATTGACGAGGATGGTGTTGAGGCGCGGGGCGAGGCGCATCTCGGCAAGTTCAAGTTACCCGTCAGCGGACGAGCCACCATCTTCGTCCAAGATGGCTTACCGATAGTCACCGTGGAGCAACTTCAACTCGGAAAGGTCGGCCTACCAGGCCTCGTACTCACCCAAGTTGAGGCTGAGGTGGACAAACAGATCAATATGCGACAAGAAGATCTGCCCGTGGTCATCGAGGACATGGAGTTGGATGAGGGGCGGTTGATGGTGCGGGGCACGATCCGTTGATAGAGACCTCATCCTAGGGACTCAAACTCGAACCTCCGGGAGGTTCATTTTTTCGCGGTGATGAGCGTGTAGCCAACCACGCCGCGCTCGATCAGTTCGATGGCGAGGCGGGCCAGACGATTGCCCTGGTCCAGGTCGAGGTCGCCCAGGTCCAACTTGCCTAGCCCAATGGCTAGCTCCACTCCCAGGAGTTTGCCCCGCACGTCATTAACCATCCCCAGCAAA
>JBFFDV010000131.1:0-7410 GCA_041559215.1 Anaerolineae bacterium
ATGGAGCATGAGCTTCCACCTCCATTGGAGAGCTACCGGCGCATCCAGGCTGCCCGTCACCTTATCGTTCATAATCTCGCCACTGTTGAAGATTTCGCCTTTTCACCACAGGGAAGGATAATCTCCTTTGGCCTGCCCGAGGCTAGACTGAGAGCATACCTCAGTGATGGCAAAGCCTTCGAGACCTCTGGCTGTCCTGGTTGCAACCGTCCTTATTACAACGAGCCTCCGAGCGGGCCTCTGTATAACTATCCTCGGCCCTTGACTCCCGACGAGAATTGGCAAGCCATAAGGGAAGCGCTGCCCTGAATGCTCGGCGAAGAGAACACCCTTGACTGGGAGGCGAAAGCAGTGTATTATTAGAATTAGATGGGGGTGGTTGAGTCCCGGTGGGCTCCGCGGTCTTCAAAACCGTTGGTGGGTAGTGAAGAGCTGGCCATGGTGGGTTCGACTCCCATCCACTCCCGTGGAATTCCCAGCAGTGATCGTAAGGTTGCAGAGCGGGTTTTGCATTCCGAGCTGAACTGATGTATCATTATTGTTAGCGACTGAAAAAGAATATGTTCTTTCTCCGACCCAACGGGCCTGGCGGCGAGGAAAGCCTACGGACGTTGGGCGATAGGGCGTGGTTGGAAACGGCTATGCCTCCCGTGCTTGGAAAGGAGAAGGACTGCAAGGAGACAGCACCCCGGCGTCTACCTCTTTCCAGGTAGGCGCCGTTCTTTTAAGGAGACCTGGGCGGATGCGGCTTATTCTTGAAACTGCTCCTGTCCGCTCCTCTCCGGTGCGGGTGACATGAAACGAGGCGATGGGATGCACACAGGAAGCCGTAGGGAACAGAAGTCGGGGCGGATCAAGACTATCATCTGGAAGGGACACTCACAATGAGACAAGGAGTGCTTTGGACATCTATCCCTCAGGTACTGCTGCTGGCGCTATTGGTGGTGGCCTGTGGGCCTGGCCAAATTCCAGCACCTGAGGAGATGGCGGCAGGGACGGCAGGCCCGAATTCGGCGCTTTCGCCGACCGTCCTGCAGGGCAAACTGATCATCTTCCATGCGGGCAGCCTAACCAGCCCGATGCAGGCTCTCACTGAGGCCTTTCAGGCGCAGCATTCCCTGGTTACGTTGCAGACTGAGGGCTCCGGCAGCAGGGAGGCGGCTCGCAAGATCAGTGAGCTGGGCCGCGAGGCTGACCTGATGGTATCGGCCGACTACACAGTCATTAATAACTTACTGATCCCTGACTTCGCCGACTGGAACATCCAGTTCGCCCGCAACACAATGGTCATCGCCTACACCGACAACTCTAACTACGCCGCGGAGATCGACGCTGACAACTGGTACGAGATCCTCTCTCGCGACGGAGTGATCTGTGGTCGCTCAGACCCCGACGCAGACCCGTGCGGGTATAGGGCACTGATGGTGTGGCAACTGGCGGAGAAGCACTACGGAGTGCCTGGATTGTACAGCACGTTGGAGGAACACTGTCCGAGGGAGTATGTGCGCCCGAAGGAGGTGGAGTTAATCGCTCTTCTGCAGTCGGGAGACATGGACTATGCCTTTGAATATCGCTCGCTCGCTGTGCAGCACGGCCTGAGGTTTGTGGAGTTGCCGGATGAGATCAATCTGGGCCGTGTCGAGTACGCCGACTCCTACAGGCAGGCGAGGGTGGAGGTGAGCGGCGCGCAACCAGGGACGACTCTCACCCAGGTAGGTAGCCCTATCGTCTATGGGGTCACTATCCCCAGGAATGCGCCTAGCCCAGATCTGGCGGTCGAATTCGTGAAGTTCCTCATCGGTCCAGAGGGGCAGGCGATCATGGAGCAGCAAGGCCAGCCGCCTATCGTGCCGCCGGTAGCCAGCGAGAGGGATGCCTTCCCCTTCGCCCTGCAGGCGTTAGTAAAATGAGTGATCTGAATGTGATGCTCCAGCTGGGTGTGCGAAGTTGAGGAGAGGTTAAGGGAACTGACATATGAGAGCCCTGTTTGCCGATAGAATGCGGACGTCGTTTGTTGTTCTGGGATCGCTACTGATCCTATTTATCGCGTGGCCTCTGCTGCGGACTATCACAGCTTCCAGCCCCGGAGTCCTCTGGCAGACGCTGCTAGATGACGAGGTGCGCGCCTCGATACTCCTTACTTTTTGGGCCTCCCTTATCGCTACTGGGGTCGCCTTCATCTGTGGCGTTCCTCTGGCGTATCTGCTGGCCCGTGTCGATTTCCCAGGAAAGTGGTTGATTGAGGGGATAATCAATGTTCCGATTGTCGTTCCTCATTCAGCTGCGGGGGTCGCACTGCTGATGGTCTTTGGGAGACGCACAATGCTTGGCCAGGTTTTTGGTCTGCTAGGTATCAGATTCGTCTCTGCCACCCCTGGTATAGTCATAGCCATGCTCTTCGTCAGCCTACCATTCTTGGTCAATGCAGCACGGGAGGGATTCGAGGCGGTCGAGCCCCGCCTGGAAAAGGTCGCCCGCACACTGGGCGCTTCGCCTTGGCGGTCCTTCTGGCGTGTGTCGTTCCCGCTGGCGTGGCGGAGCATCCTCTCAGGGATGATCCTAATGTGGGCACGGGGGCTCAGCGAGTTTGGAGCCGTCGTCATTCTGGCATATCACCCAATGGTGGCTCCTGTACTCGTTTGGGAACGCTTTGAGTCCTTCGGGCTGAGTTACGCCCGGCCGGTAGCGACGCTAACGATTCTCATCTGTCTGGCCACTTTCGTTGTGCTGGCAGTAACCGTGGGGCGAAAGGATAAGGGGGGATGAAGGCCTGCGGAAGTGTACAGCTGAAGGATCTGTGGGTCGATCTCGGGCAGTTTCACTTGCGGCACATCAATCTCGACATACCAGCGGGCGAGTATTTCGTCGTCCTCGGCCCGACCGGCGGCGGCAAGACAGTACTTCTGGAAACCATCGCTGGGCTACACCAGTCCCGTAAGGGACGGATACTGCTGGACGGTGAGGATGTTACCGACGTACCCCCGGAGCGACGGGGCATCGGCTTCGTCTATCAGGATTATGCCTTGTTTCCTCACCTGAGCGTTCTGGAAAACATCGCTTTCGGCCTTAGACTGAGAGGGCTGGATCGCAAGAGTGCTGAGGAGCGTGTAGTCAGCATCTGCCAGTTGCTTTCCATTGACCACTTACTGCACCGCAGGCCGAGGACGCTGAGCGGAGGCGAGCAGCAGCGTACGGCCTTAGCTCGTGCGTTGGTGGTCGAGCCTCGGCTGCTGCTGTTGGATGAACCGTTGAGCGCGCTCGATCCGGAGATGAGGGAGGGGTTGCAACGCGAGTTGGCCCAACTGCATCGACAACTGGGCACAACGACAATACACGTCACGCACGATTTTGAGGAGGCCGTGGCGTTGGGAGATCGCGTCGCGGTCGTGCACGACGGGCAGATCGTGCAGGTGGGTTCTCCAGAGCAAATCTTTAGAAAGCCAGGCTCTGAGTTCGTAGCCCGTTTCGTGGGGGTCAGAAACGTTCTCCGGGGACAGGTCCGTCCTGGGAAGGATGGATATCAAGTGCTCGTCCTCGAGACAGAGGCAGATCCTGTGGCGGGCTTGCCGCAAGGCTCAGATCGCCACAGGATAGAGATCGCTGTAGTGACCGATCTCGTGGGCCAGGTACGTGCTTCGATCAGGCCGGAGGAGATCGTGATCTCTAAGTATCCACTCCGCTCCAGCGCGAGGAATTCCTTCCGTGCCCATATTGTTGACATAATAGAGAGGGGGACAATCGTCTATGTAACGGTGCGCGTTCCCCCAGATTTCACCTGTATGATTACCAGGAGATCCCTGGAGGAGATGGAACTTAGGGAGGGGATGGAGGTCTACATTGCCTTCAAGGCCTCGACAGTGCATATCTTCTGAGGGTTGTGAACTGCTAGACGCGCTTGGGATTCGCCATGGCACACATAGATGCTTATAACCGCCCGATTAGCTACTTGCGCATCTCCGTGACCGATCGATGCAATCTGCGCTGTATCTACTGCATGCCGCCGGAGGGAGTACCCTGGCGTCCACACGGGGACATCTTGCGCTTTGAGGAGATCGAGACGATCGTGCGGGCGGCAGCTGGATTGGGCATCAGCAAGGTGCGGCTGACGGGAGGGGAGCCCCTAGTCCGGCTGGGAATCACGGAGCTGGTTAGGAATATCGCACGCGTCCCGGGCATTGACGACCTGGCGATGACCACCAATGGCACCCTACTATCGCGCTACGCTACAGCCTTGGCCGAGGCTGGACTCCGGCGGGTCAATATTAGTCTGGACACGCTGCGCCCGGAGCGTTTTCGACGCATAACGCGGTTGGGTCGGCTGCAGGACGTCTTGGATGGGATGGAGGCAGCCCAGCGCGCGGGGCTGGAGCCGATCAAGGTCAACATCGTGGCCATAAGGGGCGTGAACGACGACGAGATGGTGGATTTCGGTCGCAGGACACTGGAAGCGGGCTGGAATGTCCGCTTCATCGAGGTGATGCCGGTGGGAAGCAGGCAGCTAGTAGACCAGAGGTGGCGGGAGAAAGTCATAACGTCGGCAGAGATCCAGCTGAAGATCGAGGCAGCGCTGGGGCCATTGGAACCAGCGAAGGTAAGTGCCGGCAACGGGCCAGCTAAGTACTACCGATTTCCCGGCGCACAAGGCACCTTGGGCTTCATAAACGCCGTCAGCGAGCATTTCTGCTATCGCTGCAATCGACTGCGCCTCACCGCCGACGGCCAGTTGCGTCTCTGCCTCCTCTCTGACCAGGAGATTGACCTGCGGACATCACTGCGCCAAGGGGCAGAGGTCGCCGAGATCGAGGCTCTGTTGTTGGAAGGCATCAAAAGTAAGCCGCTGAAACATAGGCTGGACGAACACAAGAGACCAGAAAACCGAGCCATGTCTGAGATTGGCGGGTAATCATCTGGATAGTTGGTGACTGCTGGCCGCTGGACAATACCCTGATTTCTGCCATCGGTAGCTGGTCATCTGATCGGAGGTTTAATGGGACTAAGTCATGTAGATGATCAGGGTCGTGTTCAAATGGTCGATGTCGGCGATAAGCCAGACACCGAGCGCACTGCTGTTGCCAAAGGCGAGGTGAGCATGCGCCCGGACACGCTCCGCCTGATTCTCGAGAAAGGTGTCACCAAAGGCGACGTGTTGGCGGTAGCCCAGACGGCTGGGATCATGGCCGCCAAGCGAGTTCCAGATCTCATCCCCCTTTGCCATCCTCTCCTTCTCACCAAGATAGCGGTGGAGTTTCGGATCGACGAGGAGGCATCGCTGATCGAAATCATCGCGACTGTGAACAGCACGGGGAAAACTGGTGTGGAGATGGAGGCCCTTGCCGCGGTAAGTGTCGCTGCTTTGACCATCTACGATATGGCGAAGGCGGTGGAGCACACAATGCGGATTGGCAATATCCGCCTGGTGTGTAAGATTGGGGGAAAGAGTGGGGAGATCGTTTTGGAGGACTGTACATGAAAGTCAAGGTCAAGTTTTTCGGTGCACCTCGTGAAGGCCTGGGTAGGCGAGAGATTGAGCAAGAGTTGGCCCCTGGTTCAACCGTGCGAGAATTGATGAATTTGCTGATAGACGAATATCCTATCTTGCTCTCTTATTCTCGGCTGCTGAACATCGCCGTAAACCGCAAGTATGCAGCCCTAGAGACCGAATTGCATGAGGGAGATGAAGTGGCCTGCCTGCCCCCTGTAGGAGGAGGATAGGATAGGAAATGGATAGGGAATCGGTTAAGCTGTTTGAGATTACGACTGAGAAACCATCGGTAGATGAAGTTATCGCGCGGCTTGCCGATCCGGCCAGCGGGGCGGTGATCGCTTTCGTCGGGGTTGTGCGGGACAACACGGACGGCCGGGAAGTGCGCTATCTGGAGTATGAGGCCTACCCAGAGATGGCTGAGGAAATGCTGCAACAGATCGGTGACGAGATTAAGGCCAGATGGAAGAGGATCCAGAAGGTTGCTATAGTGCATCGTGTGGGGCGACTCCACATAGGGGAAGCCAGCGTAGTCATTGCTCTCTCCGCGGCTCATCGTGAACAGGTATTTGACGCTGTTCACTATGCCATTGATCGATTGAAACAGATTGTGCCCATCTGGAAGAAAGAGGTATGGACGGATGGGGAGGAATGGAGGACCGAAGCATGACTGAACTGTACCCTGAATTGAGCGTGCAAGAAGCACTGGAACGTGTAATCAGTCACCTCCATGTCCTACAATCGCAGCATGTGCCTATCCTCGAAGCGCTGGGGCTGCCCAAGGACGGCAGCCCCGGCAGCAAGGGCATGTCGCCCAGCTTGACTACCATGATCAGCGACTAAGAGTGCAACAAGTTTGTGGCCGAGGAGGTGGCGCGGGATTTGGCCGAGACAGGCCTGCGGGTAGCGATGGTCAACCCGAGCACACCGGCAGGGCTACGAGGTATCAAGCCTACCCTGATGGGGAAGGCGTAGTCTTGACCCTGGCGAGACTCCAGCAAGTCAGCGACGTTCATAGCCTCCGAACCTCCTTGTGATCTTGTTGTCGGTGACAACTACCGTGGAATTGTAATGCACATCCCAAAGTTTGGCAGAATTCTGCCAATTCTTTAACAAGGAGTAAGGGTGAGGTATAATCCTAGAGGTGGGTTGTCGGCGATGCATTGGCCTGAAGTAGAGGAAAGCTGGTGGAGGGAAGGTTCTCTATAGGAAAGCTGCCAACTGAGCTATTGGGTCGGTTGCTGGAGCGATATCGTCTGGAGGACGAGCGCGTGGTGTTAGGGGCGAGGATTGGGGAAGATGCAGCCGTGCTCGACTTAGGTGACAAATATCTTGTGGCCAAGACTGATCCCATCACCTTCGCCACGGATCAGATAGGTTGGTATGCAGTTCATGTGAACGCGAACGACGTGGTCACTGCTGGTGCAACTCCCCTTTGGTTCCTCGCCACCATCCTCTTACCGGAGGAGCAAAGGGATGAGGCTATGGTGGAAGAGATATTTCGCCAAATGAATCAGGCCTGCGCGGAGCTGGATATCTCTCTGGTGGGAGGGCATACGGAGATAACCTATGGTCTGGATCGGCCCATGGTAGTCGGGCAAATGCTGGGTGAGGTGGAGAAGGACAGGCTTGTCACTACGGCCGGCGCTCAGGTGGGAGATGCCATTGTGTTGACCAAAGGCTTGGCCATTGAGGGCACTGCCATCATCGCTCGGGAGCGAGAGGCCTATTTGCGACAGCGGGGTTATACCTCCGACTTCATCGCCAGGGCCCAGAGTTATCTTTATGACCCGGGAATAAGTGTGTTTCGCGAGGCGATGTTGGCTGTTCGCTCCTTCAACGTTCACGCCATGCACGATCCCACCGAGGGTGGGTTAGCCATGGGCTTGTACGAGCTATCCGAGGCGGCCGGCGTAGGTCTGTTGATA
>JBFFDV010000132.1:0-7401 GCA_041559215.1 Anaerolineae bacterium
AGGTCCTCTTTGCAAGCCTTTTCGCCCTCTTACTCACCTTTACGCATGTTTCATCCAAGCAGCAAAATAAAAACGGCGTTGGAGAAGATCCAACCCCGTTTTCCGTGCTCACAAACTCCGCAGCTGCGCAGGGGCCACCTACAAGTCACCCAAGCAAGCTCATGCCTCTTCACAGACGGACTGGCCTACTTCGAGCAAATGTCGCAGGACAATTGGCCAAGGGCGCCTGCCAGCAGGGCGAGCGGGGAGGGTTCAGCGATTAGCGATATCGGCCGAAGACCACACACGCGTTCTGGCCGCCGAAGCCGAAGGAGTTAGAGAGGGCGATGTCCACCTCGGCCCGACGAGCCTGGTTCGGCACACAGTCCAGATCGCACTGTGGATCCGGTGTCTCGTAGTTAATGGTAGGATGCAGGATACCATCCTGGATGGTCATGATGGTGGCTATCGCCTCCACCGCACCGGCCGCACCCATGAGATGGCCGATCATGGATTTAGTGGCATTGACCGGGATTTCATAGGCGCGAGATCCAAACACGTTCTTGATAGCCACCACCTCCGCTGGATCGCCTATCGGGGTCGCCGTGGCGTGCGCATTGATATAGTCTATGTCCTCAGGCTCCAGCCCAGCGTCGGCGATGGCCAAGCGCATCGCCAAGGCAGAGCCAACGCCCTGGGGATCCGGGGCGCTGACGTGATACGCATCGGACGAGACGCCATAGCCCAAGACCTCAGCGTATATCCTTGGCCCCCGCGCCAGAGCGTGATCCAGATTCTCGAGGATCAAGATACCGCAACCCTCTGAGGCCACGAAGCCATCCCGCTCGGCATCGAAGGGTCGGGAGGCTCGCTCTGGCTCATCGTTGCGGGTAGAAACGGCCCGCATAGCACATATCCCTGCCAGGGCCAGCTCGCACATCGTGGACTCTGTGGCCCCTGCTACCACCACTTGGGCATAGCCATCGCGGATAGCCCTGGCCCCTTCTCCGATGGCCTGATTTCCTGAAGCACAGGCCGCTATCACCGTAGAGGTATATCCTTTGATGCCGAAAGCGCAGGCCACATGATGGGCCGCCGCATTGGGGATCATCGAGGGTATGAAAAGAGGGGGCACTCTTCGCACACCCTTGTCCAGTAGGATGTGGTGCGCCTTTTCTCCTTCTATCAGCCCACCACCTATTCCTGTGCCCAGCACCACACCGGCATCTTCAGCATTGCTCCCCTCCACAGTGAACCCCGCATCCTCCAAAGCCATCTCAGCTGCAGCCACGGCAAACTGGCTGAAGCGGGCCATCCGCCTGGCCTCCTTGGCCTCCATATACTCACCTGGGTCGAACCCTTTCACCTCCCCAGCGATCTGAGTCGGGTAAGGAGACGGGTCGAAATCTGTAATACGCCCGATGCCTGAACGACCCTCGACCAGCGCCTGCCAGGTGTCCTTCACATTCAATCCCAAGGGCGTGATGGCTCCCATACCCGTGACCACCACTCTCGCCTTTTTCCCGTCGTCCATCGTTTACCTCCCCTCGGTGCGGGGCCTTATTGCCAAGCACTGCTTAACTGACAGGAGCCTCACATCTCCTGCGAAATCCGCAACCTCCAAACAAGGATAACACCCCAGCATGTCAAAGGGTTGCGGCCTAGGCAAAACCTACCATTCTACATAAGAAAAGCCTGCGGACTCTCATCCGCAGGCGGTACCAGCCACTTCTCCTCTGGCGATCACATGGTGGGCATAGTCAGGTTCTCGACCTTCTTCACCCCGGGCACCTGTTCCATCAGGCTCTTCTGCACTCCATGCTGAACAGTCATGG
Organism: Anaerolineae bacterium; assembly: GCA_041559215.1. Lineage (GTDB taxonomy): Bacteria > Chloroflexota > Anaerolineae > UBA7937 > B3-Chlor > JBFFDV01. The sequence goes on from JBFFDV010000132.1 coordinate 1,815, forward strand.
CGGAGAAAGGACAACCGACACAGGCTCCCGTAAGCTTGACCTTCACCACGCCATCATCGGTGACCTCAACCAACTCGATGTCTCCTCCGTCCGCCCTGATATACTCTCGGATGCCCTCCAGGGCCTTTTCAACTTCTTCTCGCATGAGTTTCACACCTCTCTCGCTTTGTAAGTTCCAACGGGAATATGATCCCATTTATGTAATAATACCATAAATGGCCTAGATTGTCAATTTCACTACTGTCGGGGCTTGTGCAGCGATTGGGCGCAAACCCCAAGATGCAGCGGTATGAAGCACGCGAGGGGACACCCCAATGCTGTTGCATTAACTTGTCAGGAGGAGCTCCTGTTGGCCCCCACCCCCCTCAATCCCCCCTCCCCCAGTACACCGGGAGAAATGGTAACGCGGTGCGGCAGCCACTGGGGGAGGGGGAAAGTGAAGTTTCTGTGGGGGACACCCCCACTTCCCCCCGTCAGGAGGCCCGCTGCCCTCTGAACCCCGCTATGTTCATTTTTGTGCAACACCACTGGGGGACACGCCTCGTGCTCCCCGGGCTTCTGCTGCGCAACGCCTGTCCGAACGAGGCCACGGCTTTCTACCGCTGGCGAAGCTGTACTACTAGTGCCCCCAGTCCCGCCAGGATCATCCCCATTCCCTGTTGCCAGGTGAGGCGCTCCCCCAGGAATAGCCAGGCAAGGACGGCGATCTGCACGAGCATCGTACTGTTGATGATGCTGGACTCCATGGCCGAGAGGGTACGCAGCGTGTGATTCCATAGTGTGAAGGCGAAGGCCGTGTTCACCACTGCCAACCAGCCAATGATGATCCAGTTGAGTGGGCTGAGTTGCGGTAGGCCCTGGGCTGAAATCCCAGCCATCAGCAGCACCACGGCCCCAACTCCCATACTGACCATGGTCACGGTGGAGGGGTGGATGTCCCCCTCGCGATTGATATGCCGTCCGAGAATCGAGGACCCTGCATTGGCGAGAACCCCGATAATCACAACGATCAACCCAACGACCTCACGAGCAGGGAGCGATACGGGGTAGAAATAGAACATGATGCCAACTAGATTCAGGCAGACCCCGCCCCATTGGAGGACTGTAGGTCGCTCTGCGAGGAGGCCGATGCCCAGCAGCGCGACGAGTACCGTCGTGAAATTGAGGAGAAGACTGACAGTTATGGCGGGCAGATAAGCTAGGCCCACAAACTGTGCACCCTGTGTGACTGCATAGAATAGCAGGCCAAGAACGATCAAGCTTGCCCACCTCCGTCTGTTCAGCCCACGAAGAGAGGTCAGGCGACCAGGACGCACGACGAAGGGAAGCAAACACAGAAAAGCCAAGCTGTACCGCAACCCCGCGAAGGTTACAGCGGGGATATCTTCCAGACCAATTTTGATCAACACCCAGGATGTGGACCACAGAAATGTGACAAAGAGAGCCTGCAGTACTGAGCCTAGATGCGGAATGCGATTCTTAAACATGTTAACACCCGCCAGAATAAGGAAAGAGGATAGGGATACGCGAAGACGCATCAACCTATCCCCTCTGGCCTTTTGTGGCTCAAAGTGTCTGCCTATCCTTGAGGTTCAGCTAGGGCCCCGCCTGGCACAAGGGCGATCAACGGAACCCAATCCTCAGTTGGTCTAAGAATATCATAGCTTATCCGCCTTGTCGAGCCAAACTGGACCTGGGCTTGCGCAGCGTTTGGGCACAAGCCCAAGTATATGGGGAAGAATGAAGGACGAGCGGGCAGCCCTCGCACTGCTCAGACTTATGATGCGCAGCGCCATAAAACCTTGCTACTTGGAGGAATGGCGGAAAGGTCGCAAAGGCCTGTCGAAGGTGATATAATCTCTCGGCTGATCAGACAAACGGAGGCGCAAGGGAGAACATCGATGAGCCATAAGTATCGGGCCGTGATATTCGATGCCGGAGGGACACTAATAGGCAAGGATGATCCTTTGGGATATGAAAAAGAGTTCGTTGCCATACTGGCTGAGCTGGGTGTGTCAACCAGCACCGAGCAGATACACGACGTTATGGTCAGACTGCAGAAAGAGGGGCGGCAGAGAAGACAGCGCACAGGCGGCTGGAGCAGAACAGAGGAAGAGCACAGACAGAATCTAGTCTGGGTGGGGACCTTCCTGCTTGAAAACCTTGGCGTGTCAGAGGATATTGAAGGCAAAGCCGCAGCGATCTATGACAGGTTTGCGGCTGGGGCATTCACTGGTCTCTTCAGCGATGTCAAACCCACCCTCCGGAGCCTCAAGGAACAAGCGACCACTCTGGGAGTGTTATCCAACTACCCACCTTTTCTAGAACGGAACTTTCACCTCTTGGGCATTCACCATTTCTTCGCCTTCTTCGTAGTCTCAAGCCTGGTGGGATTCGAGAAGCCTGATCCCCGTATCTTCGAGATAGCGGTGCAGAGAGCGGGTTGTCCCCGAGAGGAGATACTCTATGTAGGTGACAGCCCTCACGACGATGTCGCGGGTGCTAGAGGGGTCGGTCTCGACGCGATCCTGCTGGACAGGTTTGATCTCTTTCCAGAAGTTGATTGTGACAGAATACACAGTCTCACAGAGCTTCTGGAGATCATGTAGCCGCGTCCGCTGCAAGCCGGGCCCTCACGAGTTGTGAATCCAGTGAAAGAACGCTAAACTACACGCTGTTTGCAGAGTTTGACGATGACTAGCAGCTTCTTTCAAGAGGTCTACCGCGTAGTCAGCATGATCCCCCCAGGCCAGGTAGCGACCTACGGCCAGATCGCCGCCTATTTGGGGAATCCCCGCGCGGCTCGCACGGTCGGTTGGGCCCTAGGCGCCTTGCCTGATGGGCTCGACGTTCCCTGGCACCGGGTGATCAACGCCCAAGGACGGATAAGCACCGCTACCGATCTCCAGCAGATTATGCTGGAGGAAGAAGGCGTAATCTTCGATGAAGAAGGGCGCATCGATCTGAAGAAATACTGCTGGGAAGGGCCCCGATGAGCGAGGAGTACCCCCATTATCGGCGCAACTTCATCGCCATCTCCGGCGACTGGATATGCTTCGTGGTCGCCATGGCTTTCGCCAACTACACCAGCGTCATACCTTCTTTCATCAATCAACTGACCGATTTCGCGCCTCTTGTCGGTTTGGTGTCAACGATCGCTAACGGCGTCTGGCTTCTGCCGCAGCTCATCGCCGCCCATTATGTGGCGAACAAAGAATGGAAGAAGCCGTATGTCATCCTGCCCGCGCTGGTAGGCCGGCCCATGTACCTGCTGGTGACGGTGGCCATTCTCCTCACCGGCGCCACGTATCCCTACTTCATCGTGGCCCTCTTCTTCCTCGCGGAGACGATTTTCTCGGCCACAGATGGTTTGGCCAGCGTTTCGTGGTTCGACATTCTGAGCAAAAGCATCCCTCCCACGAAGCGAGGTCGGCTATACAGTACGGCGCAGATCACAGGCGGCCTCCTGGCCATCGCAGCGGGCCTTGTCGTCAGGCAGATACTTGGACCTGGGGGGCCAGCTTTCCCCTACAATTATGGCCTGCTCCTTCTCCTGTCCGTAGCATCCCTGTGTGTAGCGCTCATATTCTACAGCTCTGTTAAGGAACCAGCGCAAGAGGTACAAAAGGAAAGGGAGCCATGGCGAGCCTACATGCCCAGACTGGCTGCCCTTCTCCGCCAGGATCGGCAGTTTAGACTGATCAACATCGTGCGTTTGTTAGCCGGCCTGAGCGTGCTCGCGTCGCCCTTCTATGTAATATATGCAACAGATATTCTGCAGATAAGCGATGAGAATATCGGCCTCTTCGTCTCCGCGCAGGTCTTGGGAGGCATAGCAGCCAGTTCTGCTATGGGCTATCTGAACGAACGGTCTGGAAGCAAAATCGTCACTCAGATGACCATCGCCTTGGCGCTGAGTACGCCCTTACTGGCTCTGCTGATCCACTACTATACTCCACACGCGGCTATCGTGACCTACGTTTATGCCCTGATTTTCGTCCTCATTGGGGCGAACATGAGCGGCTACATGCAGGGTTTCACCAATTTCGTGCTGGAGATGGCCCCACCCGATCAGCGACCCACCTATGTGGGCCTCTACAATACCCTGGGTGGCACACTCATGGTGGTACCACTGCTGGGAGGATGGCTCTTGGAAGCCACGTCATACCCCCTGCTCTTCGGAACTGCAGCCCTCGGCTTGATCACGAGCCTGGCTTTGTCGTTCAAGCTAGCCGAGCCGCGCCAGAAATAGCCCGCAAAAGGCCGGGCGACGCGAGGGGCCTGCGGTGAACAAAGCTTGTCCTGCCCGCCCTGAGCGCAGTCGAAGGGAGCGGAGCCGAAGGATCGAAGGGTGTCCCCTCGCCCTTGGTTCCCCCCTACATCTTGGGGCTCGCAGCCAATCGCTGGGCAAGCCCATCATGCAATGAAATTGTCAGCGTAGAGCAGGTAATGTATAATACTTTGGGATCGAGGCATAGTAGGCAGAAAGAAGGATAGAACCATGCGGTTCGATGGACGGGCAAACGACGAGATGCGCCCAGTAGTCATCACCCCCGGCTATATTGATTACCCCGAAGGCTCGGCGTTGATCGAGGCAGGCCGCACGCGGGTCATCTGCACGGCCACAATAGAAGAGAGGGTGCCGCTGTGGCTGCGAGACCAGGGTCAAGGCTGGGTAACCGCTGACTATGGCATGTTGCCCCGCGCCACACACCAACGCACTTCGCGAGAGACGATGGGCCCGAGAGATCGTACGCAGGAAATCCGCCGCCTCATAGGACGTTCCTTGCGCGCAGCAGTGGACCTGCATCTGCTGGGCGAACGGACAGTGACCATCGATTGCGATGTGATACAGGCCGATGGTGGAACCCGCACCGCCTCTATCAGCGGGGGGTATGTAGCGCTGGCCATAGCCTTGCGTAAGCTTGTCAAAGGCGGCTTGCTCGCGCCAAGGGTACTCCGCACACCGGTGGCCGCCATCAGCGTGGGAGTGGTTCAGGACGAATTGCTATTGGACCTGAACTATGACGAGGATTCCCAGGCTCAGGTGGATTTCAACGTGGTGATGAATGGGGCGGGAGAATATGTAGAAGTACAAGGCACCGCTGAGCATGGCTCTTTCTCCCGAGAGGCGATGGATGAGCTGTTCAGATTGGCGGAAAAGGGGATAAAGGAACTACTGCAGATACAGAAACAGGCTTTCAAGAAATGACGAGATTCGCCTACGCCAACGGCCCCTTTTTGTGAAGGTGGGCCTCCAGAGAAAGCTCGATGACCCTATCCACAAAATCCATGGGGCTCATCCCGGCCTCGGCTGCCTGGTGAAAGATACATGTGGAAGGGGTCATCCCGGGCAAGGTGTTAGGTTCGGTGACGATCACCTCGCCGTCGACCACGAAACCATCTAGACGAGCATAGACTTTCAGACCCAGGATTTTGTAGGCTTCCACCATCACCTCTTGAACCTTGCGGATCATCTCCTCAGGTAACCTGGCTGGGGTGATATTCTCACCCTCGCCAGGAAGGAATTTCTCCTCCACCGTCAGGAAATCGCCATGGCGCAGGGTCTCGGTGGGCGGCAAAGCGA
>JBFFDV010000133.1:0-7351 GCA_041559215.1 Anaerolineae bacterium
AAAGAAGCCTTCTATCTTCTTGGTGACCCCTCCAACAGGTTGTATCTCGCCCCGCTGATTGACAGAGCCGGTGACAGCGATGCCTTGCTTGATGGGGAAGACGGACAAGCTGGACAAGAGGGCATATAACTCCGTGGAGGAGGCACTATCGCCCTCAACCCCTTCGTATGACTGCTCGAAGCAGATGCTGGCTGAGAGGTTGAGGGGTTTCTCTTGGGCATACTTGCCGCCCAGATAGCCTGCGAGAATCATTACCCCCTTATCGTGGATGTTGCCGCTCATCTTGGCTTCGCGCTCAATGTTGATCACCCCGGCTCGTCCCATGAAGGTCTGGGCTGTGATGCGGGATGGTTTCCCGAAGTAGTAGTCGCCCAGGTTGAGGATGGAGAGGCCATTCACCTGCCCCACCACTTCCCCTTCTGTATCTACCATGATCATGCCCTTATCTATTTGTTCACGAATCCTCTCCTCGATCTGGTTGGCACGATATACCCTCTCTTCAATCGCTTGTTGCACATCCTTGGCTGTAACCAGGTCATGTCCGTTGCTAACGGCCCAATAGCTGGCCTCATGTATGACATCCGTGACCTGGCCAAAGCGCGTGGTAAGTTTCTCTTGGTTCTCTACCAGGCGCGCGGCATACTCCACTAACTTAGCTACGGCGCCCAGGTTGAAGTGCTTCAGGTTATCCTCGTGACAGCGATCATGGATGAACGATGCTAGTTTTTCCATGTTCTCCGTGGTCCAATCCATATCCACAGCGAAGTCGGCTTTGACCTTGAACAGTTCCTGGAAATCCTCGTCCAGGTTGTAAAGCAAGTAGTAGGTCCTGGGATCGCCGATGAGCACCACCTTGACGTCGAGAGGGATGGGCTCCGGGGTCAAAGTGGCCGTTGCTATTAGGCCTAATTGCTGGGCCATCTCCTCGATCTTAATCTCACGATTTCTGAGGGCCCGTTTCAGGGCTTCCCAGGCGAGAGGGTTTCGCAGTAAGTCCAGGGCTTCGATGACCAGATATCCACCATTGGCCCTGTGGAGTGAGCCGGCTTTGATGGCGCTGTAGTCAGTGACCAGAGTTCCAAACTCTGCCTGATGTTCGATACGACCTATCAGATTGTAATAGTTAGGGTTGCTTTCCTCGATTACAGGGGCACCTTCAAGATCCCGGTTATCAACGATAACGTTGATCCGATATTTCTCAAAAGGCGATCTTCTGAAGCGGGCCATGAACGCCAACGGGCCTTGCTCTGCCAAGGATGGGGCTTCGGCCTCCGAAGGAATGGGCTGCTTGAACTGTTCCACCTTCTCCAAGATATCCTTGCGCACGGTGTCCAAGAAGTGGAGCAACGCTTCGATCTCGGCGTATTTGGCCCTGAGGTTTTCGAAGTGGTGGCCGATGGTAAAGTCAGCCGTTTCTTGATCCAACTTCCGCAGCCGGGCCTTGGCTTCCCTCTCCAATCCCCTCACTTCTCGCAGGGTCTTTTCCAGATCCTCTTGGAGTTCGGGGCGAAGCTTCTCTAGTGCCTCTTTCTTCTCTGGGGGGAGAGCCTCATACTGTTCCCTGCTCAGTGCTTGTCCATCAAGCACTGGCGCGATAACCAGGCCCGCGGGGGTTCTCAAGAGAGCGAAACCACGCTCAATCATCCTGGCTTCGAGCTGTTGAAACCTGCTGGTTCGAGCCTCGTCCAGTTCCCTGCCGATCCTGTTGTAATGTTGCTGGTACTGCTCGCTCTCGAAAGCTCGGGGTAGTTCCTCTCGCAGATCATCCAATAGCTCGTCCACTTCATCACGGATGGCGCAACCCGTTCCCGCGGGCAGACGCAATGCCCGTGGTTGATATGGATCATCAAAATTGTTGACATACGCCCAGCAGTGCGGCACCTTTCCAGTGGAGGCCTTCTTTTCCAAGAACTTCTTGACCACGCTGGTTCTGCCAGAGCCACTGGGACCCAGGGCGTAGATGTTATAGCCATGATAGGGTATGTCAACCCCGAAATCTATAGCCTTGGTAGCCCGTTTTTGACCGATGATCTCGGATAGTGCGGACAGTTCCGCTGTAGATTCGAAATCGAATTGCTCCGGGTCACACGTCCGTCTGAGGTCTTCCGGTGAGAGTTCTCTGATCTTCATAGCCATAGTATCTCCTTTCGATTCTAGCATGCTCAGAGTCTGCTTATCATAAGGTCATCCAGGGCGGTCACTGCCGCCTGGGCGAAGGCTGGTTCATTGATATGAGCGGCAATCTCTATTATTGGAATCTCTGGCCTCAGAAGCCTTCTGAGTTCGTCAATGAACACCTGGTTGGTTTCGGGCTCATAGAGAGGGCCATCCCCGCTGTCAGCCTCGGACCAGCCTCGCATGGGGATGACGACTTTCACTGGCCCCCGTGCCCTGTTCAGCTTGCCCGCTATGGTGTCTGCCAGGGTAATTAGCTCCTCCGCGGTGGTTCTCACGCCTGAGCGGAAATCGTACCAAAAAATCTTACGGCCTTTGAACTGGGGAGGGATGGTCTCGAGGGAATCGAATTCAAGCACTATGCAGTCCAGGCCACCAGGAACGACTACCTGAGGGATGCCTTTTCTGCCAGCCGACTCCAGTCTGCCTGGGCCGATGTTTCCACAGTAGCCGTTATGCAACTGGTCAGCGAATTCGTGGGTGGCGAAGTCCAGGACACCAGAGAGTAGCCCTTGATCTACTAGGTCTTCCATCGCCATGCCTCCGATGCCGTTAGCGTGGAAAGCTACCATCTCGTACCCATACTCTTCCAGGAAAGATCTGACATGCATGGCTCCTGTGGTGCAAAAGCCAAAGGATGTAACTCCGATCAACGGTTTGGTCGCTTTGAGGTTCACATCGACTTGCGCCATACCGACAATAGCGCCGACAGCGTTATCCAGAATCTTCTTGCTCACCGCGTTGAGCCCTACCATATCGATCACCGAGTGCATCATGGTGATATCCTTGGTGCCGATCTCCTCACTCATATCCCTCGAAGCGACGGTAGAAACCATCAGCTTCGGAACACCTAGCGGCAATGTCCTGAGCACACCCGTGCCAATGTGTGTGCCCGTGCCTCCGCCCAGGGCAATCGCTCCAGCCAATCTACCCGCTTCGTTCAATTCCTTGGTCAGCCGGGTGGCTCCTCGGAGCATTGCCTGAACGGCCTTTCTCCGGTCGGCATAGGCGATGATCTCGTCTAGGGTGGAACCACCTGCTTCCGCTATCTCCTCGCGGGTGATATCCGCCTCGGTAAGGGCTCTGTCCAAGACGCCAACATCCACCACTATAGTCCTATGACCTCTTCTCTCTATCTGCGTCTTTAGGTATTCAACCTCCTCCCCTTTGGTGTCCAATGTACCGATAACCAGTATCGCCTTGATCATGTAAGATCTCCCTATTGGACGCTGCTTTCTATCATTTCATCCAGAAGAGAAACTGCAGTTTCAGCATATTCTGTATCGTCTATGTGCACATCCAGTTCCCTGATCTCGATTTGAGGTTTGACGTAGCTCCTCAATGCATCTACGAAGGCCTGGTCAGCCTGGGGGTCAAACAGGGCCTCCCCCTCTCTGCTTGCCGAGGACCATCCCTTACAGGGGACTAAAAACTTGACTGGCCCGACCGCCTTGTTCATCTTGTCAGCCAGTAGTCCAGCTACAACCGCCAATTCTTCACCATTGCTCCTGACGCAGGAACGGAAATCGTGATAGTACATCTTCCTGCCCCGGAATTGCTCGGGGATTGCCTCAGAGGGTACGATACCAATGCAGTCCAGTCCTCCTGGGCCGACTATTTGGGGAATTCCCTCCCTGCCTGCTGTTTCGAGGCGTTCCTTCCCTATGTTTCCATAGCGGCCTCCTGCTACCTGATCTATGAATTCGTGGGTTGTCAAATCCATAACCGCCGCGAACAGTCCTTGACCTATGAGTTCTTCCATTGCCATTCCGCCGCTGCCCACGGTGTGGAAGATGACCATCTCATAGCCTCTCTCATCGAGGAAGCGACCAGCGTGCTCGGCACACTGGGTGGTGATGCCAAAGGCACTCACGGCCACAGAGGGTTTGATCGAGTTGATATCCACACCGGTTTCCACCATACCACAGATGGCGCCAGCAGCCTGGGCCAATATCTTCCTGGTGACTCTGTTCAAGCTTCCCAGATCCGCTATCGAATTCATCATAGTTATGTCCTTGGATCCGACGAATCCGCTCACATCAATAGAAGCCATGCTGGACACCATCAGCTTGGGAAGCCCTATGGGCAAGGCCCTCATGACGGCAGTGCTGATGTGCATACCTGTACCCCCGCCCAAGGCTATGACACCATCAAAGGGATCTGCCGAGTAGAGCAAAGTTGTTCTTGCAGTGGCTCCTCTTATCATGGCAGCAACGATTCTCTTGCGAGTGGGGAGAGCTTTAATTCGCTCCAGGTTCCAGCCTGCAGCCTTGGCGACCTCCTCGCGAGGGATATCCGCCTGTATCACCGGTTGCCCCAGGATGCCGATGTCCATCACCGTGGCGTGACATCCTCTCAGTTCAATCTGGCGCTTGAGAAAGCCTACTTCCACACCCTTCGTATCCAGAGTGCCAAGGATCAGTATTCTCTTGGTCATGCCTGCAAACTAAGAAGAGCCTCCACCATGGCTTCTGCGCAGGGCGCGTCATTGATGTTGGAGTCGACCTGGGTCACCTTTGTTTTGGGGTCGAGGGCTTCGTGGAGCATCTCCCAGAATACCTTGTCAGTCTCGGGCTCGTGAAAGAACATACCTTCTCTGCTATACTCCGAGAAGCCCCCTGTGGGGATCACCACCGCTGCGGGGCCTCTACCTCTGTTGAGTTTCTCAGCCAGCGCCTCGGCAATCATCTTCATTTCTTCGGCATTGGTTCTCACCAGACAGATGGCGGGATTGTGCATATGAAGGTGCCTGTTCTCGTACCTGGCCGGCAGCGCCGACGGCGGGCTCCAGGCGATGAAATCAGCATTGCCCGGAAGGACGATCTGGGGTATGCCAATCCTGCCCGCGTTTTCAAACCTGTCGGGCCCGGCATCGTAGGGGCTTCCTAAAGTGTGACCGATAAGTTCCTGGATTGAGATTTCCAACACAGCGCTGGTCAGGCCTTGTTGGACGGCCTCTTCCAAAGCTTTCCCGCCCGAGCCCACGGTGTGGAACACTATGACTTCATATCCCATCTTCTCCAGAAGGGGCCGCGCATGTTTTGCGCAGCCCTCCGTGGCGCCCAAGATACCTATCCCGATCAATGGTCGGCGGGCTTCGTGGGGGTCTATGTCGGCCTGAATCATGCCGACGATGGCTCCCGCGGCGTTGGCCAGTGTTCTCCTAGTCATCCTATTGAGACCGGACAGGTCGGTCACCGAAGGGAACATGACGATGTCTTTATGTCCTACCCAGGGGCTGATGTCGCGAGAGGCCATAGTCGAGACCATGAGTTTCGGCACGCCAAACGGCAGTGAGCGCATGACATGGGCGCCCAGAGAGGTGCCCATGGACCCGCCCAGGCCGATTATCCCGTCCAACTTACCCTGCTGATATAGTTCTCGGACCGCTCGAGTAGCCCCTCTGGTCATCACCTCCATGGCTCTACCTTCGTCTTTGAAAGCCCGTACTTCTTGCAAGGTGGAGCCGCTCAGTTCAGCTACCTGCTGGTTGGTGATCTCAGGGGGGAATGAGGGCTGGCCGAGGGCGCCGGCATCCACAACCAAGGTCTCAACCCCGCCTGCCTCTATCCGGTCCTTGAGGTAGCGGACCTCTTCACTCTTGGTATCCAGAGTGGCAACTATCACTACCGTTTTGCTCATCAGTCCTCGAACCTGTAAGACACTATGTAAATACCGTCCTCAAAGCTGGTTTCTACCTTGCCACCCAGTTTGGTGAAGACATACAAGGCACGCTTGTTCTGCTCCAAGATTTCTGCTTTGAAGCCTCCTATCTTTCGACTCTGAGCTATCTGGGCTAGATAGGTGTGCAATATGGTTCCTAGACCCTTTCCCTGCCAGTCATCACGGACCAGCAAGGCCAACTCGGCCATGTCGGAGTCTTTTTCTCTTATGTATCTTCCCACACCGATGATGTCCTCATCGCCATTCGTCCTCAGCACGGCAACTATGGCCATTTGCGCGTCATAGTCAATGGTGGTGTAATACTGAACCCGCTCGTGCGGCATGGCTCCCATGGAACTAAAAAAGCGGAGGTAGATCGTTTGATCTGATAGGGAGTAGAACAGTTCTTGCATCAACTCCTCATCTGTCGACTTGATGGGCCTCAGCGGTATTTCCGTTCCATCGCGCAAGGTCACCTTCTTCTCTAAGTCGGCAGGATATACTCCCAAGGGCGGCAATTGATCAATGAAGACATACTTGCGAAGCTTCGCCTCTTGGAGTAGTTGCTCTCTGAAATCTGGGTGGGCTATGTTGATCAGGGCCAAGGCCCGCTCTCGAATGTTCTTGCCGTGAAGGTATGCGATCCCATATTCGGTTACCACATAATGCACGTCACCGCGTGTCGTCACCACCCCCGCTCCCTCCGACAGGCGGGACACGATCCTCGACACCGTTCCCTCCATCGCTGTCGAAGGTAGAGCGATGATTGGTTTGCCGCCTTTTGACCTAGCCGCTCCGCGGATCATGTCCACCTGGCCGCCTATGCCGCTGTAGAAGAGGTAGCCGATGGAATCAGAACACACCTGGCCAGTTAGATCTATCTCCAACGCCGAGTTTATAGCCACCATCTTGTCGTTCTGGCTGACGACGAAGGGATCGTTAACGTAGTGGGAGGGATGGAACTCAATGAAGGGGTTATGATCCACCCAGTCATACAGCCGCTTTGTGCCCATGACGAAGCTGGCAATGATTTTGCCGCGATGGATGCTCTTTCTAGCGTTGGTCAAGACGCCAGCTTCTACGAGGTCTATCACCCCGTCGGAAAGCATCTCTGTGTGTATACCTAGATCCTTCTTGGCATGGAGTGAGGCCAGGATGGAATCTGGGATGGTGCCGATGCCCATCTGCAGAGTAGAACCATCCTCAACAAGGGTCGCGATGTTTTCCCCAATCTTGCGGGCTACGTCATCAGGTTTAGGATAGCGGAGTTCCAGGATGGGGGTGTCATTCTCCACCAAAGCGTCTATGTCATTAACATGTATGAAGCTATCGCCTAGGGTCCACGGCATTTGGGGGTTCACCTCGGCGATTATGTAGGCTGCACACTCGGCTGCGGGTTTGACTACGTCCACTGAGACGCCAAAGCTGCAGAAGCCATGCTCGTTAGGAGGGGTCACTTGAATCAAAGCTACATCTATCTGCATCCGACGGGTGAAGAATAATTTCGGTATCT
>JBFFDV010000134.1:0-7334 GCA_041559215.1 Anaerolineae bacterium
CCAGGTGCGCTAGCCGAACCGTCCGGTTATGTAGTCGTCGGTTCGTTGGTCCCTTGGCGTGGTGAAGACCTGTTCGGCCACGCCGTATTCCACAAGTTCGCCCATCAAGAGGAAAGCGGCTTTGTCGCCGACGCGAGAGGCCTGCTGCACGTTGTGGGGCACAATAACGATGGAGTGATTCTGTTTGAGAGCAATCAGTGCTTTTTCCACCTTCATCGTGGAGATGGGGTCGAGGCCAGAGCAGGGCTCGTCCAGCAGGATAACCTCCGGTTCAAGGGCTAGGACCCTGGCAAGACACAACCTTTGTTGCTGTCCTCCAGAGAGGGCCGTAGCAGGGTCATGCAGACGATCCTTCACCTCGTCCCATAGCGCCGCCGCTATTAGCGATTTCTCCACCAGCTCATCGAGCTGGGTCTTGCTGCTACGACGGCTCAAGACAGGCCCATAGGTGATATTCTCCCACACGGACATGGGAAGGGGCACTGGCACGGCGAAGACAATGCCCACCCTTTTGCGCAACTGTGTCACGCTAACGTCTGGATCGTGGATATTCTTCCCATCCAGCAATACCTCGCCGTCCAGCCGCCCTTCCGTAGCCAGATCGCTCAGCCGATTGAGGATACGCAGCAAAGTGCTTTTCCCCGACATTGCGGGTCCGAAGATGGCCAGGATCTCGTTCGCGTAAATCCGCAAGTTTATCTCCTTCAGGGCCGGGAGGTCCCCGTAGTAGAAGCTCACATCGTTCACGATGAATTTTGCCTTGTCGGACACCAGCTTTCTCTCCCTCACCATTGGCGGCGCCTGCGGTAGTAGCGCCGGATGAGCGTAGCCGCCAGGTTCATGGCAAGTACAAAGGCCATGAGCACCAAGGCGGTACCGTACTGAATCTTGATCGGCATGCCCGGCACCTGAGTGGAGATGACGAAGAGGTGGTAGGGCAGGGCCATCGTTTGGTCGAAGGCGGAATGAGGAAGGCGAGGGAGGAAGAAAGTGGCCACGGTGAAGAGGATAGGGGCGGTCTCACCCGCGGCCCGCTCCAGCCCTAGGATGATCCCGGTCATGATTCCAGGAAGGGCCTGGGGCAGGATCACCTTCCTTATGCCTTGCCACGCGGTCCCGCCCAGGGAGGCGTTAACCACGCGGAAGCTTTGCGGCACAGCCGAAAGAGCCTGTTCGGTGGTAGTGATAATCACCGGCAGGGTCATGATGCCCAAAGTCAGTGATCCCGCGATGATGGACATGCCGAACCTGAGGAAGATGACGAATAGCCCCAGGCCGAACAGGCCATAGACCACGGAGGGCACACCGGCCAGATTGACAATGGCCAGACGTATAGTGCGCGTGAACCAGTTATCCGCTGCGTACTCGGCCAGATAAACCCCTGCTCCCACGCCGAGAGGTATGGAAATAACAGCCGTGCCAATGGTCAGCCATATGGTGCCGACGAGCGCAGGAAGGATGCCACCTTCGCGCATACCGTTGCGAGGCATGGCCGAGATAAACTCCCAACTGAGGGCCCCTATACCTTGCGCTACTATGTAGCCGATGACCAGGACCAGAGGTATGACTACGCCGATGCCTGCGGCGATAATGAGGGCGAAGGCGATCTTCTGTGAGGTATAGCGGGAGACCTTCACGCCAGGAACCTCCCTCCGCCGCCCCGTTCTCGTCGGAAAATGGTCACGGCTGCAAGCAGGTTAATAAGAAAAGTGATGATGAACAAAGCAAGCCCCACTATGAATAGCACGTGGTAATGGGTGCTGCCTCGGGCTACCTCCCCCATCTCGGCGGCTATGGTAGCCGTCATGGTCCGCACCGGCCGGAGGAAGGCATCTAGTCCCAGAGGCATCCTGGCGGCGTTGCCGGCGACCATCATCACCGTCATGGTTTCACCGATGGCTCGTCCCACTCCCAACATCACCGCAGTGATGACACCCGACCGGGCCGCTGGCAGCACTACTCGCCAGATAGTCTGCCATTGGGTGGCACCAAGGGCATAGGCCGCGTTACGGTATGATAGGGGCACCGCATCCAGTGCGTCTTCGGCGATACTGATGATGGTGGGTAAGGCCATATATGCCAGCAGCAGCACCCCCGTGAGGGCCGTCAGGCCGGTGGGGGCCCCCAAGAAATCGCGAACCAGTGGGGAGACGAGTTGGATACCGATGAACCCCACGACCACCGAGGGAATGCCAGCGATGATCTCGATCGAAGGTTTCAAGATCTCGCGGACCCAATCGGGCGCTATCTCGCCGATGAAGACGGCGGTCGACAAACCCAGGGGCAGGGAGATGGCGATAGCTCCCACCGTGACCAGGAGGGAGCCCAAGGTCAAGGGCAGTAAGCCATAGATGTCGAAGGTCGGGTACCATCTCTGCCCTAGCAGGTTGAGCAGGGGAACTTCTACCAGGCCGGGTGTTCCTTCCTTGATTAGGAATAGGAAGATGAGGAGCACAAAGCCGATGGCCGATACACCCATCAGGCGTATCAATTGCTCGATGAAGAACTCGCGCCAATTCACCTCCTTAGGTACTGCTGGGATCTCCATACGCAATTCCATCATCTAGAGTAACGACCAAGAACTGAATCAGAAGCCCTCCAGAGGGACAAAACCTAACTCCGCCACTATCCTCTGACCATCCTCGCTCATTATCCAATCCAGATAGTCTTTGATAGCCCCGGAGGGCTCTCCGCTGGTGTACATATACAAGGGACGGGCGATGGGGTAGGTACCATCGTTTACGGTATCAATGGTGGGTGGGACAAAAGGCCCAGCCGAGGTCGCAGCGACACGAACCGTTTTCTGTTCCGGGGTGACATATCCCAGGCCGTCGTAACCGATGGCGTTGGGATTATGGGCCACCTCCAGGCCGATCACCTCAGACGAGGGCAATAACAAGGCCTCAGGGGAGAAGAGGTCTGGGTTGTCTGCCTCGCCCTTGCGCACCACATTCTCCAGGAAATACACATAAGTGCCAGAATTGCTTTCCCTCGAAAGCAGGATGACGGGTCTGTCCTCGCCTCCCACTTCCTGCCAGTTTATGATCCGGCTGGTGTAAATGTCGGCAATTTGCGGGATGGAGAGTTCGTCCACGGGGTTTCGAGGGTTGATCACCACGGCTATAGCGTCGAGGGCGACCACGTGCTCTACCGGGGTGATGCCTCGGAGTTCAGCTTCGCCCAACTCTTCCTCTTTCATCTCGCGGGAGGCATTGGCGATGTCAGTGGAGCCATTTATCAAGGCGGCGATACCTGTGCCAGACCCTCCACCGGTTACAGAGATGGATACCTCCGGGTGAAGTTCATGATAGGCCTCGGCCCACGCCAAAGCCAGGTTGACCATAGTGTCAGAGCCTACATTGACTATCGCCGTGGATGGAGGGGTGGGCCCCTGACGCCCAGCCTGTCCGCAAGCGGGCAAGAGAAGCAACAGACAGAGGACTAACGAATGGCTCAGAAGCTGCCATAGGGCGATAGATCTACCAAGCAAGAACGACGTCCGACCTCCTATCACAGGAGTGATTATATCCCCCGCTTTTCCATTCGTCAAGCAGTCTTTGCTGTGAACTCTCTTTGTATGGTACAATGTCGAGAGTGGAGGGGGTCTATCCTGGCTCCGCCCGCGGTGACGAATATGGCGTACAACAACAAGATGGAAGCAAAGAGTGTGAATTTCTACTATGGCCAGACCAAGGCCTTGAGCGATGTCAGCCTGGATGTCAAGGAGCGGCAGATCACAGCGCTGATTGGGCCTTCCGGTTGCGGCAAATCCACCTTCTTGCGCCTGCTGAACCGTATGAATGAACTGATTCCCGACACAAGACTAGAGGGTGCAGTTCTTCTGGATGGCCAGGATATATATGATCCTGAGGTGGATGTGGTGGATCTCCGTCGGAGAGTGGGAATGGTCTTCCAGAGACCAAACCCATTCCCTCAATCCGTCTACGCCAACACCGTCTTTGGCCCGAAAGTGTTGGGCATGGAGTGCGATCTGGATGAGGTGGTGGAACGGAGCTTGAAAGCTGCAGCTCTATGGGATGAAGTTAAGGACAAGCTACGCAGTCCTGCCCTGGATCTGGCGGCCGGACAGCAACAACGGCTTTGCATAGCCCGTGTGCTGGCGGTCGAGCCGGAAGTGATCCTGTTGGACGAGCCTTGTTCGGCTCTTGACCCCATGGCCACACTTCAGATCGAGGAACTTATGCAGGAACTCAAGCAAGAGTACACCATTGTCATCGTCACCCACAACATGCAGCAGGCAGCCAGGGCCTCCGATTGGACCGGTCTCTTTTGGCTTGGCGAGCTGATCGAATACAACGACACTGGGACGATGTTCACTACACCACAGGACCCGAAGACGGAAGCTTATCTGACTGGCCGGGTCGGGTAGGTTGTGCACCGTGTGCGAGCGGACGAGGAGAGGCTGGCATGAGAGGATTCGAGAGGGGGGCGCTCTCTGGTCCGAAAAACATAAGCGGAATGGAAAGACTGTGTAGGCTCTGCCGTCTGAGCAGGGCTTTCGTCTCATTCCGGATGGTTGGCAAAACGTGATGGCATCGTGACATATGAAGATCTTCGTTTGCGCCGGAGGTTAGGGCAGAAGATGGCTAGGAACGGACCTACATGATGCCCAACAAGAGCAAGGCAGCCGAGCTCACCCAGGATGCGTCGCTGCGTAAGCTGGTGCCGGGATTCGTGCAGAGGTTTGCAGACCTCTGGTGGGAGAGTGACACCTGCATGCCCGCTTTGTCTCTGAGGGCTTGAGGTTCACTCGCCCTTCCGCTTTTCCGCGCTGCGCAAGCGCCGCAAGAAGTTTGCCCGCCAACTCGAATCGCTGATGACTCTGCTCGAAAGCTTCGCCACGCCCGACGATGGTGAAGGGAGGTCATGAAGGATGATTCCGTTGTTCGAACACTACCCCTCGCTGGGCGAGAAACTTCCCTATATATCTTTAGGTGAATTCCCAACTGCGGTAGAGAGGCTTGGCCAGCTAGGACAAGATCTCGGCCTGGATCAACTTTACATAAAACGGGATGATTTGAGTGGTAAGGTCTACGGGGGAAACAAGGTACGGAAGTTGGAGTTTCTCTTGGGTGATGCTCTGCGCGACAAAGTCAAGGAGTTGGTGACCTTTGGCTTTGCTGGGTCCAATCACGCACTCGCCACAGCCATCTATGCAAAAGAGGTGGGATTGAGGAGTATCTCCATGCTAATGCCCCAGCCTAATGCCCAGTATGTTCGCCGCAACCTTCTTATGAGCCACTATTGCGAGGCGGAGCTTCATCAACGTCGGAACTTACCCTTGGTGTATGTAGCAACCTTTTACCAACTGGCGCGCCATAGGCTGAGAACTGGGCGTTTTCCCCAACTCGTTCCGCCTGGAGGATCTTCGCCCCTGGGGACCATTGGTTTTGTCAATGCGGCCTTCGAACTCAGAGAACAGATCAAAGAGGGAGAACTGCCCGGGCCCGATCGAATATATGTAGCCATGGGAACCACGGGCACGGCTGTAGGGCTGATACTGGGGCTTAGGGCCGCTGGCCTGAAGAGCAACGTGATCCCTGTGGCGATAGTGCCTGAGGAATTTGGCAGTGCAAGCAAGGCTCTCAAACTCTTCAGGGAGACCAATTCCCTGCTGCGCTCCCTTGATGCCTCCTTCCCCAAATTCGAACTCTCCGAGAGCGATATCGATGTTAGACAGGGCTTTCTTGGCGAAGGATACGCCCATTTCACTGAAGAGGGAATTGAAGCCGTGGCCCGCATCAAGAAAGCCGAGGGAATCAAGCTAGAGGGGACTTACACAGGAAAGACCCTGGCTGCTCTTGTCTGCGACGCAGAAAAACAAGACTTGAGCGATCAGGTGGTCCTGTTCTGGAACACTTATAACTCCAGGGATTTCTCAGAGGCCATAGCCGCCATTGACTACCGCGAGTTGCCGCGATGCTTCCACCGGTACTTCGAAGAAGAGGTACAACCTTTGGACACAGACTCTTGATTGGCAGATAGACGGCCTCACTCTGCTGGCTGATCGAATAGTGTCGGCTGTTCAGGCCACAAGCTGCGTGGGTCCACAGGCGGCAGGTCCAGCAGCTCTCGCAGTTGGTTGACGGTTGCCGGGGCGTGACCGGCATAGTGGTTGTTCACAGAGACGTAGATGCGGTTGACTTTGGGTGTCAGATCTGTGACGGTGCTAGCCCATGAGGCTAGTTCCTGCGAGCGGTCTCTTTGCACTCGACCCAGGTAGGAGAACTCTCGGTGGAAACCGACAAGCCGCAGATAGGCAAAATCGGTAGTGGTCTCGATGACCGGGGGCAGATCCTGCCAATCATTGATGCACCACGCCACATCGAACTCTCCTAGCAACTCGAAGACCTCTTCATCGTTCCACGACTGACTGCGGAACTCAACCGCGAAGCGGATGTCCCTAGGCAACAGGGGCAGGAAGGCGCGGAGGTTGTCCTCGAAACGTCTAGTAAATGAACGTGGAAACTGGATCAGGATGGGACCTAGCTTGTGGTCTAGGAGCCTCATCATATCGAGAAACACAGACAGTTTCTCCTCAGCGCCCAGCAACCGCTTATCGTGAGTTATCTCTTGAGGCATCTTGGCTGTGAAGATAAAGCCTGGGGGCGTGCGCACCGCCCATGCTCTCACCGTGGAGGCTGACGGGATAGCATAAAACGTGGCGTTCAACTCCACCGTGTCGAAAACCTGGGCGTAGAAGGGCAGGAATTGCCTCGGGGAAAAGCCAGGTGGGTAGAATGTGCCCACCCAATCCTTTGGGCTGAACCCTTGAATGCCGAGACGGATTTTGCTGGTGGTAGGATCCATAGTAACGCTTGTCCTCTCTCGCCAACTATACCATGATGTGTTGATGGCTGCGAGCGGCTCTACGGCTTGCTGGCTACAACGTCTTCCCAACGCTTAGGCATGAGCGTTTTGTCATCCAACCGTGCTCCTTTGAGGTGAGCGCTCTCCAGGTTGGCCTCTTTGAAGTTAGCGCCTTCGAGGTTGGCGCTGTGGAGTTTGGCGCCTGTGAGATTGGCCTCCTTCAGACAGGCTTCCCGCAGATTGGCATCTCGGAGTCTGGCTTCTGCGGCGTCCACTCCTGCGAGGTTAGCGGTCATCAACTCCGACCCTTCGAGATTGGCGTCCCGCAGATTGGCCCCTTTGAGGTTGGCACCCTCCAGGGTGGCCTCCTGGAGGGTGGCCCATTGCAGATTGGCTCCTTGGAGCTCGGCCGAGGTCAGGTTGACCCCCCTGAGGTTGGCGCCCCCCAAGTTCGCCCCATTAAGTCTGGCCGACTGCAGGATGGCACTCGGGACGTTCGCATC
>JBFFDV010000135.1:0-7222 GCA_041559215.1 Anaerolineae bacterium
GACTGCCTGTTGGCTATAGAACTAATGTTCTATCTATATTATAACAGAACATTTGTTCTGTGTCAAGTAGGAAAGGGCCGAAAAATGAAAAATTTAAGGTTTGAAAGCGTTTGAAAGGCTTTATCTTCGCTTTCTGAGGGATTAGAGGGCCTTTTCCGAAGTTTTGGCGGCGCCTTGCGCAGCCGGGAGCCCGTTGAGCGCGAGGGGTGTTCCCTCGCCCCTCGTTGCCCTCCACATATTGCGGCTTGCGCCCAATCAGTGCGCAGGCCCGGCGTCTCCAATCATTGACAGGAAGCAAACAATACGATAAAATCTGGCTGGACCCTGAGGAGCTTATTAAAGGATTAGGAGGCGAGTCGGATGGTCGATCCAAGGGTGAAGAGAATGGCGGAGATCCTGGTGGATCACTGCACAGAAGTCAGGGAGGGCGACGTTGTCCAGATCAAGGCCTACAGTGACTTGGCCAAGCCGCTCGTCTTAGAATTATACCGGCGAGCGGTACAGAAGGGGGCTGGGGAGATCATCACCTACATCGAGCCGGAGGAGATGAGGGAGATCTTTCTTCGCGAGGCATCGGACCAGCAGCTGGCCTGGCTACCCTCGCTCCGCATGTATCAGGCTGAGCACACCGATGTCTATTGCCAGATACTGGCTCCCGCTAACACAAAGATGCTTAGCGGCATGGATCCAGGGAGAGTCGCCAAGTGGCGCACTTCGGACGCGCCCATAAGGGCGTACCTGACAGATCATACTCGTTGGACGCTTACGCTCTATCCTACTCCTGCCGGTGCCCAGGATGCTGCCATGTCACTTGGTGAGTTTGAGGATTTTGTGTTCAACGCCGTGGATATAGACTGGCAGCAATTCGCTCAGCAGCAGCAGCAGCTCGGAGACCTATTTCAGCAAGGCAGCGAAGTGGTTATCAAGGGGGAAGATACCGATCTGAAGATGAGCATCGAGGGGCGTACGTTCATCAGCGCTGACGGCAAGTTGAATATGCCCGACGGGGAGATATTCACCGGCCCGGTAGAGGACAGCGCGGAGGGGTACATTTCGTTCACCTACCCTGCCATCTATCCCGCTTTTGGGGGCCGGGAGGTGGAAGGAATACGATTCTGGTTCGAGCGGGGTAAGGTCGTAAAGGCCACCGCGACCAAGGGAGAGGACTACCTGTTAGCAATGTTGGATATGGATGAAGGCTCCAGGTACCTGGGTGAGCTGGGGTTGGGGAACAACTACAAGATAGACCGCTTCATCAAGAACATCCTTTTCGACGAGAAGATAGGGGGCACGGTTCACCTGGCCCTGGGCAGGGGCTATCCGCAGACCGGCAGCAAGAACGAATCGGGGCTTCATTGGGACATGCTGAAGGACATGAGGGATGGTGGCGAGATATATCTCGATGGGGCGCTGGTTCAGAAGGATGGCCAGTGGGTTTATTGAGTTAGAGGACGATCTAGATTGAGTTCGCGAAAGGTCTCTATCCTATTCAGGATAATCTTGTTATCCACGATAGTGACTATTCTGCTTCCCGATGGTGCCTGCGCTCAGGGTGATTTGATTGATGAGATAATGAGTCGCATGACGCCGGAGGAGAGGGTTGGTCAACTATTCATGGTTGACTTTGCCTCTGAGGATACCTCCCCTGAGAGCGGGATTGCACAACTGATTCTGGAGTACAAGGTCGGAGCGGTGTTCATCTCCGAAGCGAGGGGCAATATCATCAATGCAGGTGAGGTCCCCGCTCCCCTTCAAGTCTCTCGACTGACCAGCCGTCTTCAGAATCTCGCTTCTCTTGCGAACAGCAGAACCATCGACGGGCAAGAGCTGTTTGTGCCCCTCTTCATCGCCATTGAGCAAGAGGGAAATGGCTATCCCCATAGCCATCTTCGCACCGGCTTCACGTCGCCTCTCAGCAATATGGCCCTCGGCGCTACCTGGAGTGATCAGCACGCCCAGACCAGCGGTGCTATTGTGGGCCAGGAGTTGGCGGCTGTGGGGGTGAATATGCTCCTAGGGCCGCTGGTTGATGTTTTGGACAATCCCAGGTCAGGAGGCCGAGGTGATATTGGGATCCGCGCGTTCGGGGGCAACCCCTACTGGGTGGCTAAGTTAGGCCGGGCATACATCCGAGGCGTGCATCAGGGGGGCGCACAGCGAGTGATGACGGTAGCCAGGCATTTTCCAGGTCATGGCGGGAGCGGTCGGGATCCCGAAAGCGAGGTGGCGACAATTGACAAGAGCCTTGAGGAGATGAGAGCCCTGGAGCTACTGCCCTTCGCTGCGGTCACCAGGCTCAGTGCAAGCGATCCTCTAGGCACCACAGATGCGCTAATGATCTCGCACATAAGGTGCGCGGCCTTCCAAGAGAGGATTGGGCCTTTCACCGATCCCCTCACCTTAGATACGCAGGGATTGGGAGCGGCTATGTCTTTGCCAGAGTTCGCTGTCTGGAGCTCTAGCGGCTTGCTGGTGGCCGATTTCCTTGGTGCAGATGCCATAAAGAGGCACTTTGACCCCGCACCTCCGCGAGTTATCTTTCCCTATCGCCAGATCGCATACGAGGCTCTTATGGCCGGCAATGACATCTTGCCCGTGGTCCAATTCTCACTCGGGGAGGATTGGATGCAGGATGATTTCCCGAACATCGTGAATACCATAGAATACTTTCAAGGTCTTTATGATACCAACCCGCAGTTTCGAGATCGAGTGGATGAATCGGTGCGCAAGGTATTGCTAGCTAAGATGCGCTTGTACCCTATCCTGGCCTTGAGCGAGGTTCTGGTGGCCGAGGGCCAGGTCCTGAACTTGGTGGGTGGCCGTGGAGAAGAGGTTCGCGCTATGGCTGAAGATGCCGCTACCCTTCTCTATCCCAGCTATGAAGAGTTGCGGGCTCGCTTGGCCGGTTCTCCTACAGCCAACGATGATATCCTGATCATGGAGTGCTTTGAGGATTGCCACGCGACGCCGGTCTTATCCAGAGACGCCATACAGAATACGCTGCTTCGCCTCTACGGTCCCCAGGGTACGGGTCAGGTCAGTCCTGGCAGGGTGAACACCCTCAGCTTCGCGCAAATCAGCGACTGGATGGAGGGTAATCTCACCGCTTCCGACACGGGGTTGGTCGAAGGCCTCATACAGGATGCCGAGTGGGTCATCTTCGCTCTGTCGGACTTCAACCCTGATGACTTTCCCGTCTCGGCAGCCATCAAGAACCTCCTAGAAGAGAGGTATCATTACTTGAGTGACAAGAAGGTCATCGCCATCGCCTACGATGCTCCCTACCATCTTGACAGCGCTGAGGTAAGCAAACTTACGGCCTATTTTTCCGTCTATGGCAAGGTCGCGCCTTGCCTCGAGGCCTCCCTGCGACCCCTTTTCGAGCCAGAGCTTGTTCCTCCTGGGGCAGCGCCGGTCAGCATAGAGGGTATCAACTACGACCTGACGACCGCCCTCCAGCCAGAGCCTGCCCAGGTCATTGCCCTGGAAAAGGTTTCGCCTCCGGAAGGGGCGTTATATGTGGGCGGAGAACCCTTGGTAGTACGAACCGGCATCATCCTCGATCGCAATGGGCACCCTGTCTTCGACGGCACGACAGTGGAATTCTCTGGCCATTATCTGGAGGAAGATATCTATGTTGCACCTCAGGTGGTGACCAACACCATCAATGGGGTGGCGGGAGCCAGTTTCTGGCTGGCAGTGCCTGGCCTGGTGGAGGTTATCGCCTTCAGCGGAGAAGCGGCGTCGGAATCGCTGAGAGTTCGTGTCTTGATGCCAGCTACGCCTTTTCCCACTTTCACCCCCACTCCGACGGCTACGGCGACTCCCACGCCAACATCAACGCCCATACCGCCTACTCCAACCGCTACCCCTACGCCAAGGCCGACTCCAGTTCCGCCTGCCAGACCACAGGTCCCTCCGGTGGATTGGTTTGACTTTCTCTTGGCTGGAGGGGGGATTCTGCTGGGCACTGTGCTGGGTTTTCAGGCGCGGAGGGGACAGAGGAAGGACTGGCTGCGGGAGGTGCAGGTAGTGCTATACAGCGTCGCGCTGGGTTTGACGGGTTATATCCTGTACGGTCTGGGTTTGCTTAACCCGGCGAGGCTTTTGGGATGGGAAGGGGGGATACTCAAGGGATTCCTGCTGCTCTTCAGCGTTGTGCTTGCTTTTCTTCCCAGCGGAGTCGTTTGGCTCAGGCGTTCTCCTTAGAATAGCGGCTGTGGCCGAATAATTGTGATGAGCACTGCCAGAATGAAGAGGGCTAGGACGGCAAGAGATAGCCATTTGTGCTGCAGCAGGCTTGACCAGAGCAGGGCCAGACGGGCCTGTGTTGTTTTGCCGAGGGCAAGGTCCCTGGCCATGGTCAGGTCCTTTCTCATATCCTGTATCCTCTGATATCGGTCATCGGGACGGATGGCCATAGCCTTTAGTACGAGATTCTCCGTGAGAGTGGAGATGCGGGGGCTAAGAGTCTGGGGTCTGGCCAGGCTCTCTGGTTCGAGGAAGCGCTGCTGAGCGTTTGCGGGCGCGCGACCTGTCAGAAGATGATACAGGGTCGCTCCCAGGGAGTAGATATCTGAGCGCGAATCGGTCCGTCCGGTCCCCGCTCCATACTGCTCCAGAGGAGCGTAGGTAGGACTGCCCCAGCTTTGTAGCAGTGTGATCGTCTTGGGATCAGCGGGATCCGTGAACTTGACCAGGCCGAAATCTACCAGCTTGATGACCTTGTCAGAGGTAAGCTTGATGTTGGCTGGCTTTATGTCGCGATGGATGATGGGGGGGGTCCGTCCATGGAGGTAAGTGAGGGCCGCGCTTATCTGATCTGCCCACTCCAGCACCTGGCTCTCGGGCAAGACTCTTCCTTTCTTGCGTGCCCGATCAAGGATTTCCTTCAAACTAGGGCCGCTGACGAAGTCCATCACCAGATAGTCTCGCCCGTCTTGGGAGAAATAGTCGAAAACTTTGGGCAAATGGGGATGGTCGAGATTGGCCAGAGCGATGGCCTCTCTATGAAACTGATCTCGCAATTCAGTTTGGGTCTTGGAGTCCATGTTGGCGGAATACTCTATCTGCTTGAGGGCACACCTTTTCCCCTTGAGATGGAGATCTTCGGCCAGATAGACGGCCCCCATACCCCCCTGACCTATCAGCTCTACGATTTTGTATCTATCTTGTAGTATGGTATCGGGAGATAGCTTGATTGCCAATACTTGCTCCCACCTTTCAGAATAGGGGCTGGCTTTGTCGTACCCCCTAATCATATGATATTCTCTTTGCCCTGGTATGTCAAGAAAAAAAGGAGGCGGATGATGCAAGAGAGGGTGCCTCAGCTTGTCCTGCGGGGCGGACCTGAGAAGGGAAGGGAAATACCACTGACTCAGGAGTTGTTGACAATCGGGCGTCTGGGAAGTAGTGACATGCCTATTCATGATCGTTTGGCTTCCAGGCGCCACGCTGAGATTCAGAGAGAGCATGGGCAGCATGTCCTGCGTGATTGTGGTAGTCGCAATGGGACTTTCGTAAATGGTCAGCGCATCTCTGGACCCCATATCTTGCGAGATGGCGATGAGATTCAGATAGGCCTTGAGTTCAAGGCTCTGTATATCGACCCCGAAGCGACACGTGCTTTGGGCGCAGATGTCATAATCGAGAGCAGGGGGTTGAGCATAGACCGAGAGAGGCGAGAGGTATGGGTTAGAGGGAAAAAGTTGGCGCCTTCCCTCTCCAAAGCTCAGTTCAGACTGCTGTCATTGCTTTACGAGAATCCAGGCCGGGTGCACAGCCGTGATGAGATAGTCGCCGCCGTATGGCCACGGAATGCCATCGAGGGGGTGTCAGATGAGACGATAGATGCTTTGGTTGGACGGTTGCGGCGGCGGATCGCCGCCGTTGATCCTGACCATCGTTATGTCGTTACGGTACGAGGCCATGGTTTCAAATTAGTGCAGCCCCAGGAAGAGTAGGGACACGGTATGTGGTGCCCCCATCAGAGAGGGCCAGGAGTGCCGCACGCCTGGCCTTCTTTGTTGGGATGGAGAAGCGTGGGCTAAACGTAGGGAAGACGTAGGAAAAGCGCCGATTTTTCGTCGGAATCGTACGAATACTGAAGGGCTGCCGTCCAGCATCGAGGACGAGAATCGGGTATGATAATAATGCGTGGGGTTTCTCGTCTTTTTCCTCCTTTCGTTCTCCCTCCTCCTGGACCCCAAGGAGGGGGGAGAATTGCTTATAGAGGATACCCCACCCTCTTCTTGTCCGCGCTTATCCTATCTTCTCCAACCTTCACTTGCAACAAGCGAGAAAATGAAGACATTGTCGGAAGCGAACTGGCCGGCATCCTATCTATGGTGATTTCCATAGGCGACCACCATGGCATTGACCTGGTGGAAGCGCAGGTGCGAACTAGTGAGCCTCAGGAGGCCGATCTGACCAACATCGCGCTTTAGGTAACGGATCAACGTCAGTGGCGATGAGGCAAGAGTGTGCTCTCTATGTAACGTTTCACTCGCTAATTCGTTATATATAATGGAGTGCATTTGGTGTATAGTTCTAATTGATGCAACAAATGAGGACTTCTTAACAGGAATTGTCCACGAGTTATGCGAGTAGGCGCCTAGACCTTCGCCGGATCACATAGTCTGTATCTTTCCCTCGTCTACAGTCGCGGCTGGTATTGGCAAGAGAGGAGGAGTAGCATGATTGCCAAGAGATTTATTATGGCGAGCAGCGTTGTGCTGCTTATCGTCCTTCTGACAGGGTCGGTGCAAGGTCAAGGCCTGGACCCCATCAGCGACACCAACCTCAATGGCCAGGGATTCGCGCCCGACCAGCTTCTGGTGCGCTTCCACCCGTGGACGAATGCCCAACGCGCTGATCAGCTCCTGGCGGAGCGCGGTCTGTCGCGCATCCGTCAAATCCACGCGCTGGGGGTTCAGGTCCTCCGCCTGCCGCCTGGCCTGTCCGTCGAGCGGGCGGTCGAGATTTTCAGCAACCTCCCCGAGGTGGAATTCGCCGAGCCCAACTACATCCTACGGGTCATGGCACCTTCACGGGTGGAGATCGAAGATCAATGGGGATTGAAGCTGATCCAGGCGCCGGAGGCGTGGGCCGCGATGCCTGTCACGTCCACGGTCCTGCTGGGTATCGTGGACACCGGGATCGACTGGAATCACACCGACCTTGCGCCGAACATCTGGCAGAACCAACTCGAGGTTGACGGGCA
>JBFFDV010000136.1:0-7215 GCA_041559215.1 Anaerolineae bacterium
CACACGACCGACAGGTCCAACTCCGCTTCCAGCTTCTCTATGGACCAACCTATGAGCCTTGAACCTGGCTCAATGATCACCTCGCTCAGGTTGAGCAAGGCATCCCCCAGGTAAAAGGAGTGCTGAACGTTGGCTCTCATAGCAGCAGTGGCGAACACGGGCGCAGCCAGCGATGAGGTGCTGAACGCGGTATGGATCCCAAAGCCTTTTTCTACCCGCGCGGCCAAGTCTGGATCGAAGAGACGCATGACGACCTTCACCTCTGGATTCAGTTCGCGAGCATCGAGGGCGATGTCCAGGTTGGTCAGCTCGTCGTCGGTGCAGGGAACAATCGCATCAGCGCGCTCAATCCCGGCTTTGATCAAGCTTTCTGGGCGCCGAGCATCAGCGATGATGGCGGGAATGCCCAACGCCTTTGCTTGTTCCACAAAGCGGCCCTCGGAGTTGCTTTCGATGGTGACGACCTCCCGGCCGAAATCGAGCAGTTGCCGAGCCGCCCGATAGCCCAGTTTACCTAGGCCGCAAATTATGACGTGGTTACTGTAGGTCGAAGCCATAGCCACCTGCCATTTCTGTCCTCTCTGTTGCTTGTTAACTAGAGCTGTACCAAACCGAACCACCCCGTCTGCAATCGCAGCCAAGCCTAGAAGCGGGATGATGAGAAAAAGGATCTGCAAATGCCACTGCTCTGGATAGGGCAGGACGGTCTCGAAGAAGATCAGGGCCAATGTTCCATATAAGGCCTCGCTGAAGGATGGATGCTGGCTGGTCCCGGGAAAAGCGTAGAAGAGGCGGAAGATGAGCGCGCCGCCGAAGACGACGGTCACGAGGAGGACTAGCGAGTTTCGAGACTCTTGGAGGAGGACGCGCGCATCGCGCAGTTGCGCGCGGACGGTGCGCCGCCAGTTCTGTTTCATCACCTTCTCATGTATATGGAGGGTTGGCCCAGAGGGAGAGAGCAGCTCATTAGATCGTTGTCAGGAACCGCTCCGGCGTTATACCTATGTCGTGTTCGGTGCTGACACCAGCGAAGAGTTCCTCTTGGCCCGGTTCACCCAGTCAGACCACACTGTCATTGTCGCCTGCTTCCTTTAACCGATTATAAGAGCTTTTTTGACAGGATGCAAAGGGAAGGCCTATCTCTGGTTAGCCACATGTCGTCGGCTTCTGCTCTGGCAATAATCCCTGTCCAGGGCAAGAACCAACGATGTCAGTGCGCCAATCGACGAGGCAAACTCAGCTCAGATGACAGGGATGCCGTGCTTAACTCATTAGTGACAAGCAAAAAGGCCACGCTCTTAACGAGGATGGCCCTTCACATTGCTACTCGCTATTTAGCCTGGCCGCCGCTTTTCCCGTCGGACAGAATCCGCGTCATGAGCCGGTTTCTAAAGGTGGCCCGGTGCACCGGCTTAGTTCAGAAACATGAATTCTGCTCAATCAGACGGCGTTGGCAGCAGACCACGGGCTCTCAGCCACTCCACCATCTCCAGGAGTGTCTCGTCGCGCCGCCGGCGGACCGTCGCAGCCCGACCAGGAGGCCAATCGTAGAATCCTTTGCCGACTTTAGCTCCCAGCTCGCCGCGTGCCACCTTATCTCGGATCAATTCCTGGGGCTCGGTAGAACGGTCCAGCTCAGGAAGCAGGTAGGTATGAATCGCCAGCGTGAGATCCAGGCCCCCCAGGTCGATAGTCTCCAGTAGGCCGACTACCGGCAAACGCAGGCCGAAACTGAGCCTGGTGATGAGGTCCACATCCTCAGGGCTGGCGATGCCCTGTTCTACGATGGCAATCGCTTCTCGGCGCAGGGCGTGCTGCAGGCGATTGCCGACGTAACCGGGAACGTCCTTCTTCACCAACGCGGGATAAATGCCCACGGCTTGGAGGAGCGTCCTTGTGGTCTCGACAGCCTCAGCAGAGGTGTGATCTCCAGGCACTACTTCCACGACTGGGATGATGTACGGTGGGTCCCAGTAGTGTGTTACCAGGAACCGCTCTGGATGGCTAAGTGCGACTGCCAGGTCGCCGACACGAAAGCCAGACGTGGTGCTGGTGATGACGGCGTGGGCCGGGCAGTGCTCCTCCAGCTGGCGAAGCACCTCGTGCTTAACGTCGAGGTCCTCAAAGACGGCTTCAACGATGAAGTCGGCTTGGGAAGCCGCATCGCCGAGATTGGGCGCCAAAGTAATACGCTCAGGCACAGTCGCAACCCTGTCCCTGTCGACGGAACTGTGCTTAAGACAGATCTCCAGGTTCGCCTGGATACGCTGGATCGCTGTTCCCAGAACTTCAGGATCGCTGTCGGTCAAGGCAACCTGGAAGCCAGCCAAGGCGAACACTTGAGCCAAGGCGTGACCCATGATGCCGGCACCGATGACAGCGATATTATTGATTTCCATCCAAACCTCCTCTAGGGCAGGCCTCTCTTCAAATTTCACCTGGCTAGGATCTTCAACCAGTCCTCAAATGCCCACCGATTTCTCAACAGCTTCCACCGCGGGAAGAGCATTCTCTGCCTGGCTGTGTGCTCCGACTATCTGCCTCCCATACGTCCGCTCTTCAAATTCTCGTCCTGATCGGCAGCCGCCACTATCTGTCTCAGTTCTTGCCTTACCTCCTCAGGCAATGGTGCTGGGCGATGATTCTTCAAGATCCAGTCAATAGCCTCGTGAGCAACCTCGGACGGGTCCCTGTATTTCTCCCCCGTACGGTTTGGCTTCTCAAGAAGGATGGACGGTGGCCAGAGCTTTGGAAGCTCCTTGGCCGTGCGCCTTTGTCCTAAGAACATGCCTCGGGGACCTATCTCCCGTAGCATGTCAAAAGCCAAAGTGGTGTCGCTCACCTCAATCCCGTTAGTGATGATATCTATTGCTTGCAAGATCTCTCTGTCAAACAGGATTCTCCTCATATCCAGCAAACTTACAGCTTCTATCATGCCACTGGGACCGAAGGACATGTCGGCCCCGGCCATAACTGCAAGGAGGTGAGCATACACATTCTCTATTCCTACTTGCCAATTGTTCAATCTCCAAGCACTTCCCCCGAAAGACAAACAACTCGTAACGGGTAGCCCATTGGAATGGGCAAGCTGAACAACGGCAGCACTAGTAATCTGTGCAAAGGATGACCCCATGAAGTAATTCCCCGATCGTGGATCGATAACTGAGGGGACAATAGATATGTAGTTGGGGTTGCCCGGGTGCGCAATCTGTATCAAAACGCAGCCGCTCAACACCTCTGCCAATCCCGTAGCTAGGCAGCTGGCTTGATACGGAGGGGCTGTCAGACCCATGGTGGGCATGGACATAAAACCTATCGGTAGGCCGGCCTCGGCGAAGGCCAGAGCCGATTCTATTCCTCCTCTGTCCTGGCCTAGAGGTGCGATGCCGCACAATAGAAGCGAAAAAATGGGCCTTTCTCTCAGTTTGTCCCTTCCTCCAGCAACCACGGAAGCCATCTCAATGGCATACCTGGCTGAGACTTCGTCCATAACCGATTCTGTCTGGACGTGCTTTTCTGTATTGTTGAAGCAGGCTTCCACTCCATGAATCGGCGCGGTTTCCAACTTGTCTCCAGCGCTGACCGTTGGCCAAACCAGTGATACTATGGGAAGATAATCAGCTATCTTCGCCATATTCTCCACGTCGCTCTTAATTGATTGTCGTCTCTCGCCAGTTTTCAGATCCACAATTCTGGGTGCTTCGCCACTACAATAGAAATAGGTGCCGTTCTCGCTTCCTATTTTGGCATCGAGTTCCGGTCGTCTCCCACACAAGGTATAACGCCTGGGAGCCTTTTTCAAAGAGTCAGCCACCAAGTGGCTTGGAATTCTGACGATCCTCTTATCAAAATCCACATCGGCCTTGGCATCGGCAAAAATCTTCAGCGCCTTCTCCGATGGTATCACCACCCCGACCTCCTCCAAGAGACTTAGGGCTGTCTGGTTTATCCTTCTTATGTCCTCGTCATCGAGTATGCTAATTCTTAGCTTCGACTTGATCGGTTGTATACTGGCTCTTCTTTCCGTCAATTCTATCATTTTAAAGACCTCCTACTATTCTGAAGTAATAGCCTATCCCCAAAGGGTCAAGTGATTTCGGCCACGGCGCCACACCGGTCGTGGATTCTGATGAGATTATTTGTCGTGACCTTGGTTTTCATTGCCCGCCTGACCGTAGACATCCCAGGGGATGGCAAAAAGATGTTAACTCATATTCTCCATTGCCCGCCTTCGATGACCAGCTCCCCATCCAGGAACAGATCTGGCTCGGCGATGACGAAGTCCTCGTGGAGGTCAGAGGTTACTGTGCCGCCCATGTGGGAGCTATCGCCGACAGCCAGGTGCACCGTCCCTCTTATCTTCTCTGCCTCCAACACGTTATCGGGCTGCCTTGCGTTGGGATTGGTACCGATCCCCAACTCAGCCAGGTTGCGGCGGGCCACATAGATCTCCTCCTCACTCTCCAGTTGCAGCAACTTCTTGAACTTGTCTCCTACCTGTCCTACGCCCTCTATTCGTACTATCAAGCCCTGGTCGACATCGAGCTTCATATCCCCGGTGAGGTTGGGATACCAGCCTGCCTGGACTACGATCACCCCGTGACCCGTTCCCTCCACCGGGGCGGCATAGGCCTCTCCGGCGGGGAGGTTGCTCCAGGCTCCCTCCGTGGTACAGAGGCCCGTGTCGACTCCCCCGCTTCGACCAGCCAGACTGAAACGGATATCCGTCCCGGACGGGGACCTCACCGTTGCGCTCTGTGCCGCAGTGATCAATTCGGCCAGTCTCTCCGTGTCGGCCGCCACCTGATGGTAATCCACAGACATGGGCCCACCAGGATGGAACATGCGGGCCAGGAAACCGGGCATGCTGGCGATGCGCACCCCGGCCTTGGTGGCCTCTGCCCGCGCTTGAGTATGGGAGAGCGAGTAATTGTTGATAGCGATGACCACGTCGGCCCGACGCATCTTCTCTGCCACCGCTTCTCCCGGCTCCCTTCCGTGCATGCCCACCGAAAGGTAGGCATAGAACTCCACCATGGCGCGGGGAAAGGCCTCTTTCGCTATCTCCGCCACCATCTTGGCCAACATGGAGCGCTCCAGCTGAGCCATGAGCTCCAAGGGTTCTCCATCCTGCCAATGGGGCAGGTTAGGGGGATCGGTAACCACCAACAGCCGCTCTCCCTCCTGCAGTCCCATGTTGACGCGCAACATGCTGTGCACACCTTCCTCGATCAGTTCCCTCTCTGGCCAAGCCATGAGATCCTCCTTTAAAGCTATACCAAGTTCATTTTTGCGCAACGGTAATGGGGATTGGCCCCATCGGGGTAGAGAGGAGAGATGGGCTCACTCCCTGAAAGCTGCTCGTCTAGGGAGCAGTGGTTATCTCCTCACCTTCGGCCAGATACCACAGGTTTTGCACATCCCCTCCGATGGGTGGCGCCTCCGCCAGGGGGCCTACCTCGAGCTCACCCACCGGCGTGATGCCGTTGATCTCCAGGGAGAAGCGGGACGGCCTGGCCATGGCCCCCACCTCCATCAGGTTCCCCCTCACCTGCCGCACATAGGCCACCGGCAGGTCAAAGTCCTGCAAAGCCAGGCTGAAGGTGGTCCCATCCACCGCCTTCATCCTGTCCACCGTATCGCGGGGCACTCGGCCTTCGCTCTCGAAGGCGGCCTCCATAATAGGCGCCCGCGAGCGCTGCCCACCCTCACCAGCGAAGACCGTATAGTTGAAGATCTCGTCCCGCAGGTATTGGGCTACGGCTGGGTTGTCGCTGAAGACCGCGAAGACATCGTCCGTTCCATCGCCCGAGAAGTCACTGCGGACGAAGAGGACGTTGCCCTGACCTCTAACCGAGTAATGAACCTTAACCAGGAACGTGAAGGTAGTCACCTCCTCTCCTGTGGTCAATACTACCCAGCAGAGAGGGCCGGCCATGACCAACTTCTTGTATTCAACTGTCATCTTATCCTCTCGGGGTGAAAATAGGTTGGGGGAGGCCCAAGCCTGCTCCCAACGGGCTCTTGAGGTCGGTGAACAAGAAAGAGAGTGAGACCTCAGCCACAAACTGCGCGCCGCCCGTCCGTGACATCGATCACCTCCAACGTGCCCGCGTCCAGGACCACTCCGTAATCCTTCTCCGCCATCTCCGCCGTGATGTAGCCGTCCTTGACATCTTCCTGCACCGCCTCAACTGGCCGCTCATAAGGGTTGCCCCACCCACCACCAGTGCCAGTGATCAGCCGGGCCACGTCTCCCTTCTTGAGGTGATAACGTGCTGTCTTGCCAAAAACGACCGGCTCCCGGCCGTCGGCAAAGATCAGCTTGGTATAGTTCCGCGAGCCCTCCTGACCTCCTGCCATCGCCCAGGGCCTGAACTTGAAGCGACCGAAGGTGCCGGTGTACCAGGCTTCGTCAGAAACGATGCGGTAGTCCCGCACGAGACCCCGACCGCCCCGCTGCCCCCCTGCTCCGCCTTCGCAGATGTCAAAGCCATACTGATCCACCAGCACACCGTACCGGGTCTCGCAGACCTCCACGGGGATGATGTAGGTCTCACCGTCGCCCACGCAAACCAGACCGTCCTCGCCATCCTTGTCGTGGCCAGCCCCCCATCCTCCGGCCTGGGGCTCGACCAGCAGGAACAGCTCGCCTGTATCAGGATGGTTGCCTGCCAGGACCACCCCGCATACACTCAGGAAGTGACCGGCCGGCAGTCTCTCAGGCACGATGGGCGCCATGGCCTTCCAAATCAGGTCCGTCACGTACAGCCTGGTCTCCCAGTGAGTGGACACAGGGGCTGGCTTCTCGCAGGTGAAGATAGTCCGGTCAGGACAGATGACCTTCAAGGGGCGGAAGCACCCCTCGTTGGCCGGGATGGCAGGATCGGTTAACGACTTGAAGATGGAACGCACGCCCGAATGCAGGCTCGTACGACTGCAGTTGACGGGACCAGGTACCTGGGGATGGGTGCCAGTGAAGTCGCAGATGAACTCATCATCAGTAATCGTGACCTTGACACGGACTTTGAAGGGCCCGTTTCCTATCCCGTCGTCGTCGATGCAATCCACCGCTTCGTAGACACCTTTGGGTAACCTGGCCAACTCCTTGCGGGTCATCTCCTCGCCGTGATCCAGAAGCGCCTCGATGCCGACCCGCACCAGCTCCACACCATATCGGTCACACATCTCCTGGAACCTCTTTGCTCCCAGACG
>JBFFDV010000137.1:0-7184 GCA_041559215.1 Anaerolineae bacterium
GACAACACCATCGGGACCCACATGGCCCAAAACTTCCCCTTCAGTACCTCGGACATAGAGATGGGCGCACTGCGAAGCAGGGCCATGTTTCGTCCCTCTCGTGCGATAGCCATGAGGGGCGCACCAATCGGAAAGATGCCCAGGAAGATTAGGAGAAACATCAGCATGAACCAGAAGAGGAGTGGCCGCAGCTCCTCAACTCCCTTCCCACCGATCACAAAAGGCGCAAGAATGAAAGCAACCAAAACGAGGGGTTGTACTAGATTGATAAGACCACGGGGATCACGTCTGAGCTCCAGCCACTCCTTGACCAGTAACTGGCGCAAAGGCGCCGGCAGCGGCTGCACCAATCGGGATACTCCCCGCAGGCGACGGCCGGCCGGCGAAGGGGGCGCTCGCCGCGTCGGCACGACAAGGAAACGATTCCATCCTTCATGAAACGACTTGTCAAAGATCTGATAAGTTACCAGGGTTGTGGCGAGCGCCAGGCCCGCCAACCCCGCTACAACCACGGCTAGTTTCTCCGGGTCCAGCAAGGCCTCGGTAAGAAACTTGATCAAGCTTGCCTGGCCAAGGAACCACTGTGTGGCCGACTGCTGACCCAGCATCAAGACAACCGTTACGAGGGCGACAACAGCCGGCATCCATGACCGTACCCTTTGTGCTGGGATGAACCGCGCCATCAGGATGACCAGACTCATGACCCCGGCCGTTACCAGTGTCATTGCTGCCAGCATCAACAACACGATGAAGAGGTAATAGCTCACGGCAGCATCCCTCGCCAGCCCCAAAGCCACCAGGAATGCACCAAAGAGGACCGCTGGGATGATGGTCGCACGGCTGGAAGACAACAGCTTGACCAAGAAGATCGACCTGTAGCGCACAGGCGCTACCATCAGCAGTTCCAGGTCTGAAGCCAGGTAAAGCTGATGCATTATGTCGCCCATCCCCAGCAGGGCGAACAGCAACAAGACAAAAAGGCCCATGGGCAGAGATGAGGCGATGAGCGACGGCGCCTGATCAGAACTCAGGAGCGCCAGATTGCCACGAACCAGGTTAGCATAAGCCCACTGCCCGGCCGCCATTAGCAGCACAATCAGCCCAACGACAACAAACCGATTCGTCGCGCGCACTCTGCGATCCAAAATCCAGTAATGGGGGCGCAGGATCTTCCAGACCATACGTATCTTCTATCTATGCCAACATTGTGGCCACTTCAGCCACTTCGTGACCACCTGTCAGTTGCAGGAAAAGGTCCTCCAGGGTGGTCTCTGCGGTGGAGAGGGCCTCCACACGCAGTTGTTCCATCGTGCCCACAGCGATCAGCCGCCCTCGATCCAGAATACCGACCCGGTCGCACACGCGCTCCGCGATTTCCAAGATGTGGGTGGACATGAATACGGTGGCCCCCTGCCGGCACAATTCGCGCAGCAGATCCTTAATGCGCCGGGCGCCGTATGGATCCATGCCTGCCAGGGGCTCGTCCAGTACTAACACGCGTGGTTCATGCAGTAGGGCGCCGCACAGGCCAATCTTGTGACGCATGCCGCCGGAGTAGCTCTCGATGGGCTGATCCGCCTTCTCCACGAGGTCCATCAGTGGTAGTAGCCGTTCCGCCCGGGCCTCAATGGTTTCGTCCCTGAGGCCATAAAGCCCTCCGACAAAGCGCAGGAATTCCCGGCCTGTCAACTTCTCGTACAGAAGGGGGGTCTGGGCCAGATAGCCCAGCGCCCGCTTGGCATTCAGAGGTTCCTGTGTCACATCGTGCCCGGCCACGATCGCTGTGCCCGCTGTGGGGCGCAGGAGCCCGACGAGCATGCGGATGGTAGTTGACTTTCCCGCACCATTGGGTCCCAGAAAGCCAAACAACTCACCGGGTTGCACCGTGAGGCTCAAGTCCTGCACGGCCACAACGGAACCAAAATGTCTTGTCAAGTTCACCGTCTGGATCATGGTTTTGTCCTACTACTCCTCATTGTTCAGCTTCTGGTCGAGCTTGTTCGGCGGCGCATCTGTGGGGTACTGGCTAATCAGCCAATTCGACACATCAGGCAGTCCTCCGAATGTCCCTGTACCAGCGAGGGGTCTGTCTACCGACTAGATGGCGGCAACCCACAGGAAATTGGTGCAGTGCCCGGTTTGCACTGTCAGATTATTTTGGACGGTACGGGCCGTGTGTGGAGCACAGATCACACCAATCTGTGGTGGCTTGGGCCGGATAACTAGTCTGCCTAGCACGCGCAGCACTCGACGAGTTCGTGCCCGAACCAGAACAATCAATCTTCCCACCTTTGGCCCATCCAGAAGCGCCTCCAATCCCCCTTGCTGCTCTGCAAAGCAAGTAGAGTGTATAGACTGGCGGTGAAGTTCCCCAGAATCATCGTCGATAACACCCATGGAGTGGATCGGACAAGCGACTTCTCGCGGTAGACGATCCAGCCGCAAAAGAGAGTGAATCCGACATACACATCTACCAGCGAAACGATACCCCAAGGCATAGAGACGATATTCTTCCCCTCTTCTCTGAAATTGCCCTTGATGAAGCCGTAGAGGAGACTGGCTCCCATTGTGAGGAGACTGAGCAGGCTTATACCTTTAGCGATTCTCACCTTACGATACCTCCTATCGATTTGGATTCCCTGGTGCACTGAGCGGTAGTTAGACCATCAGAATGATGGCGTATCACACGAAGATTCCAATTCCAGCCCATGGTTGGGTGAGCAGGATATGTGCTTGCACATTCTGCAGGGCACCGATGAAGTAGGCCTAGAATCGAGATACGTCGTTGGCGCCCTTGTCCAGCGAGACCCAGGCGCACCGGCGCCGTGAGCATCCCACAGCGTGTCCGTCTCCTCCAGTCACAGAACAGCCATCGATGGAGCTTGGATTGCTACCACTCTTGTGACTAGGCCGCCCACGCTGGTGACGGCTCTTTGGCCGGTGACCCTAGTGGCGCTATTTGTCGGCTGCTTCCTTTTTCCTTCTTGGTCGCTTAAACACGAGAATTAGTTCCACATCATAGCCGCGTATTATCGACACTAGCTCCCACTCATCTTCACCCATCTCGTCAAGCGTAAGCCTCAGCCGCGAGCCTGGGATCTCTGCAGCTTTATAGTCCCATTTAGTTCCTTCGGTCATTCCGGCCACACTCCCTCGTTTGCGATCTTGTTAGAATACCCCGATCTGATCCAGCACCCTCTCGTGCAACGGGACGTAGACCTAGCGCTAGTGTTGATCCTCCAACCACTCCTCCACGTCCCTAATCAGCCTATCCTTTTCTTCCCTCACGCTATCAGCGACAGCCAGGGCGGCCTGTTCAGATTAGCTAGACTCATCGCGCTCCAACCGCCGCCCTCAGGTGAGGGCCAGGGATACACCCATCTTCCACCCCAGCTATCTACCACTAGTCCAGCACACTCCGAGCAGGGCCAACCTAACTGCTTTGCCGTATCCTTGATTAGACACTCGTCACAAGCGTGAGGCAATTCGCGAATTTCTATCATCTCATCCTCCTTCAACTGCCTTCTCCCTCACGCCCTGGGGAGCGCACAGGGCCCCGGATAACCTCAGTGCCTACCTCTTCGGCGATGAGGGCTAGTTCCTCGGCGTTGTCCTGTCTGACCATGCGTGCTCCCTAGGTGCTGGTATGTTCACGATTCTACCGCGTGCAGAAGCAACGCGCTGACTGAATGGGTCAGGATCATTGCTTATCCAATTTCTTTCCTTATGATGTCTATCGCTGAGTCCTGTAGCAGTTTTGATATGTTCGACGTCATCTGTAACAGTTGTTGTTGCTTCTGAAGCATATTCTGAAGATCGACATCTGCTAATTGAGCGTCATCTTCAATCGATGATATTTGCTGTTCTAAAGTGTCTATTTGTTCCTCCATTTCTCGAAGTGTCTCCACTTGTCTACGAAGAGCTGCTACCGACTCTCTTACTTGCTTTTTCAAACGGTTGTAGTACTGCACTTTGTCCATATAATACCGCAAGTCTTCAGTTGATGCGTGGTATGCCTCTCGAAGCAGCCACTGGATGAAAGCGTCGATTTCCCAAGATTCACCCTCTGAAGGCGGATGCTCCTCCAAGAACCTCTCTACAAAGTGCCTCCAGGCGTTCTCGATTGTGTTGAGAGGTTCGGCCTGTGCGATCATCATACCAATACGATTTAGCTCTTTCAATTGATTCGGCGTTAACGGAAGCCCATTGTCTGGTTCTTCTAGCAGGTTACTCACGTAGGTCCGCCTTTCTTCCAGGGAAAAGCGCCATCTCAGCAGGTTGATGAAGTGGCGCAGCGATGCAGTGGGATTATACAAAAACGCAAAAGCCCGCCTACTTGCATCAGACGGGCTCCCGCGCTATACTACTCTTCGCCGGGTGCCCGGTCTGCACCCTGGCCAACACCTCGGGTTACTAATAACCGCGAGGCTTTTTCTTGTGACATCGTTGCAGGGATTGTATCACCACTGGGCAACAATGTCCAGAGCGGTTGGGAGAAAATGCACGACGCCCTGCTGCGGAGGCAGGCGATTTGTCAGCGCCTGACAGCCTCAGTTAGCCGCAACAGCGAAGCCTCAGGGGAATTGAAGCATGGACGCGGAGAGGCTACCCTTTGACCGCTACCTGCTCTTCGTGACGTGCTTTTTCTGACTGCAAGTCCTCAGCTTCTGTCTGTATCACCCTGTCAGGGAAGCCCATCGTGGGAAGAAGATCCAAAAGCCGTTCCAGTGCAGGGTCAGGCTGAAGCTCCAAGCTCGCTTCCCAAGCATGACGCGCTTCGCTGGAGCTGCCCCCCTCCAGGAGAAACGCGCCAAGCTCCCTTAGATAGGGAGCGTTAAACTCTGCAGATACCTCACCCTCTGCTGGTTCGCGCATCACCCCCAGGGTGCGGGTGATGCCCCCCCGTATTCCCCACCAGCCAAGTAGTGCTGAGATCAGCTTGGCTTTTGTCATTTTGATAACGCGGCAGCGACGACAGTATATGCCAGTCCATGCGCGTTCGAACGTACGAATGACGGCACTGAATACGTAGGGAAATACTGCAACGCGAAGACTCGAGTTAGATCGCCCGCACCGCTGGCAGCTGAACAGCGAGTTCACCATTGTTTCATCGCCCTGTGACATCTGTCGTCCTCCTGCTTCCTATACCGAGGCCCCTTCGCTCCTGGTTTCCCCCAATGGCTCGCCCACAACCCTAATCAGCTGTCCGACGAGCCCTCTTGACAGAAGCTGCCCGTTACATCTTGTCCGTGGCGGGCCAGGTTTGCTTCACCATAGATAACGAATTTTCGGCCAAAGCGTTACAGGCAAAGTTCAAGAAGGGTAGCACCAGACTGGACGTGGGGAATAGGGAGCACGGAGGGGCCTGCCCTGAGTTCGGTTCAGCGAAGGGCCTGTCGAAGGGAGCGCAGCCGAAGGATCGAAGGGTGCCCCCTCTTCCTTCATCCCTCCCCTATATATTGGGCTTGTGCCCAACTGTTGCGCAAGCCCCCGTGAAGCATAAGTTTGCTAAACGATAGCGGTTTTGATATCATCTTGTTGGATACTAGCGGTCTCCATCCTTTCCACAAACTATGCGGGGAGACCGGGCAATTTGCCCCTAAATGGAGAGCTCGGGCCTCAAGTGGTGCCAACGAACGCTACACCAAGACCGTCAAAGCCGCCAAGACTATTCTTATATCCATAGTTCGTTTCACGTTGTCTATTGCCATGGAGTAGGCTGCTGCGAACCCCTTCCCATCCAGCGCAGAGAAGGAGGACTGATATGAACGTCAACGAGCTGTTCGATCTGAAGGGAAAAGTAGCCGTGGTCACCGGGGGAGGGGGGGCGTTATGCGGCGCCATGTCCCGTGCTTTGGCGGTGGCAGGCGTTAAGGTGGCCGTGCTTGACATTGACTTGAACGCGGTGGAAGCGGTGGCTTCCGACATCCGCGCCGCAGGAGGCCAAGCCTTACCCATCCAAGTGGACGTGCTCGACCGCCGGGGCTTGGAGAAAGCCGCTGGGCAGGTACTAGATGCGTTTGGCCCGCCAACGATTCTCATAAATGGCGCTGGCGGCAACAGACCGGAGGCCACTACCAGCCCGGAGATGTCCTTCTTTGACCTGCCAGAGGACGCGGTGCGCTGGGTCTTCGACCTGAACTTTCTGGGTACGCTGCTCTGCAGTCAAGTGTTTGGGAAGCACATGGTGAAACGAGGGACGGGAGTGATTCTCAATATCTCCTCCATGAACGCCTTTCGCCCCCTTACGCGGGTCCCTGCCTACTCGCCCGCGAAGGCAGCGGTTAGTAACTTCACCCAGTGGCTAGCGGTGCACATGGCCCAGGAGTACTCACCGGAGATCCGTGTGAACGCCATTGCGCCAGGCTTCTTCCTTACCGAGCAGAATCGCTATCTTCTTATGGACGAGACGAGCGGAGAGCTCACCCCGCGTGGGCAGACCATCATCGACCACACCCCCGTGGGCCGCTTTGGCCTACCTGAAGACCTGATTGGCACGATGTTTTGGCTGCTTTCACCAGGCGCTTCTTTCGTGATTGGCGTGGTAGTGCCAGTCGACGGAGGCTTCTCTGCATTCAGCGGCGTCTAGTTGGAGGTAAGAGATTGGAGAGAATAGAGCCGATGCAGGTTGGGGCGTCCCTTCGGGGTTGAAACAGGAGGATTGAATGGTGAGCGCAGTCGGGCACCGGGAGCGACTATTGACCGAAGATGAAGTGCGCGATGCCCTGGCTCGTGGCTTGGCATCGGCGGAGCTGAGCGACAAGCGGGTGTTGGTCATCATCCCCGATAGCACGCGCAGCGGACCGATGCCTTTGCTGTTTCGACTCCTCTTCGACCTACTGAACACTGAGGCGGCGGCTCTGGATTATCTGATCGCGCTGGGGACTCACCCCGCGATGAATGATAACGCGATCGACCGCCACCTGGGCATCATGCCGGGGGAGCGTGGAGGTAAATACGCCTCCGTTCGGATCTTCCAGCACCGCTGGGATCTTCCCCACACTTTCCGTACTGTAGGCGTCATCTCCCGTGGCGACATGGAAGTGCTCACCGGCGGCTTGTTGGTCGACGATGTACCCGTCATGCTCAACAGAATCATCTCCGACTACGACCATATTTTGATCTGCGGTCCGGTCTTCCCCCACGAGATCGCCGGTTTCTCCGGGGGCCACAAGTACCTTGTC
>JBFFDV010000138.1:0-7113 GCA_041559215.1 Anaerolineae bacterium
GGTGCTGGTCAGCACCGAGCCATAGCTGTAGTCGAAGTCCACCAATGAGAGGGCTTCAGCTTCCCAGTCTTCCAGGAGATCCCAATCGTAGTGGAAGTTACAATTCAGCGTATCTGAGATGGTTACAGTATCACTAACCATCACAGCGAAAGGCCCCTCGTCCCACTCGCCAGCATATTCGCCATCGATCCAGACCTCCTTGTCCCACTGGCATAGCGGCTCCTCAGGCTCGATGTAGTAGTCCTCGGTCTCGCCGTCCTCGAAACAGCCGACAACAGCGGGATGAGGCTGGCCGCCCCACATCCATTCCGGATCTACACGATCTTGCAGTGGCGGTCCTTCACTCAGAGTCACCCGCGCCCACAGAGGAATGGTCGGGCTCGCGCCGGGGGCATGGCAAGGGGTGATGGTGATGTACTCGTCGATGGGGCCAGGATCCACAGGATAGTCCTGGAT
Source organism: Anaerolineae bacterium (assembly GCA_041559215.1). GTDB lineage: Bacteria > Chloroflexota > Anaerolineae > UBA7937 > B3-Chlor > JBFFDV01. The sequence goes on from JBFFDV010000138.1 coordinate 457, forward strand.
CGCCCACTCGTCGCTCCCACAGTCACATGCCGGTCCGTCCGCCCAATCGCCGTTGCGCATCCAGTCAAACCAGGCATTTATGTAAAGGGGACCACCAGAGTTGTTCTGTCCTACGACATGTACCATCGCCGTCCCACAATGGGGCAGCACGGGAGAGATACTTACTCCGTCATCGGACCCGTCCTGATCGGGCGTATCCGTTGGCGGGTCTATATTGGTCACCACGTCCCAGTCGGGCAGCAAGTCGGCGTCCCACTCCCAGGAGGGAGAGGTGCCGAGGAAAGAAGTGCCGCCCGAGAAGTGGCAAAACCCATAGCCGAATGGTCCTGGGCCTAGCATGCCCGGGCTGTCCCAGACCACAGGGTAAAGCGCCGGCACTCCCGGTGGACCACCAGGGGGGTAGGCGGTCATTGGCAAGCCAGGGGGCATGCCAGAGTGGTTGTCGCTGGAAGGCGCATCGCCTCCTTCGAGCAATTCCACCAGCTCGACAGATCTCTCTTCTGGATCAACGATGCCCGTTGGGCTGAAGCCGACCCCTTCCCAGATCTCCCATTGCATCCATCCAACGTCCTCTACGTGTAAGGTCTTGGTCAACGTCACTGGTATGTTTGGCGGGACACGCAGGCTAGCCCCACCAGCCCAATACAGGTAGGAGAGCCCATCGCTGTCCGTATATACGTCGGTTCCAGGAGGTACTCCGTACTCAAAGTCCACCAACGATAGGGGTGACTGAGCGTCGACTGGCAGCGGATCATCTAGCACCTGTATGTCCCCCCATAACTCCAGAAGCTCCCAGTCGTACTCGAAGTTACACATCAGCGTCTCTGAGATGGTTATTGTGTCACTCAAAACGACGCCGAAGGGCCCCTCGTCCCACTCGCCTGTATACTCCCCATTGATGTAGACCTCCTTATCCCACTCACACCTCGGTGGCTCAACGTAGTAGTCTTCGGTCTCCCCGTCGGACAGGCACTTAATTGCCCACGATGCAGGTCTCCCCCCAGCCTCCCAGTCTGGATCCGGGGTTGGAGGAAACATTCCACCCAAGGTGAAGCGTGCCCAGAAGGGGTCGCTATCGCTGACCGGATTGCAGGGCACGATGGGGATAGATACTGAGAAATAGCTTGACACCGGGAAGTTCTGAATCGCCCATTCGTTGTCGCCACATTGGCAGACCGAGCCATCGTTCCAATCGCCGTCTCGATTCCAATCCGCCCAAGCGTTGATCTTGTCTGGGTCCGGAGCGTACCCCTGGACCGTAACCGTCACCGGGACGCAACTGGGCATCACCAAGGGAAATTGTACACCGTCGTCGTGCCCATCTTGATCGGCTATATTATTGAGTGGATCGATGTTGTTGGGGCCATCCTCATCCCATCCGATGTCGGCCTCCTGTTCGGAGCTCCTACTGGGAAGCGGAGGTCCCAGATGCGCATAGGTATCGCCCACATGGCATATTCCATACCCATCGGGCGAAGGAGGTGCCGGCGGAAAGGCGACCACAGGGAAGTTGGCTGACCCCGGCGGATCCCCCGGATAAGCAGTCATTGGTGCGCCAAAGTTATTCCAGCTCGAGGGAGCGTCGCCGATCTCCGCCTTTCCATAGAGGAAGAACGACTCGTACAACTCCGACTCAAGAGTACTGACCCAGATCGTCTCCTCGATCTCTGCGTCTTCCATGGGCAAAGCGTCCACGTGCAAGGTTTTGGTCAGCACCACGGGCTCATAGGCTGGGACAGGGACCGTATACCCGCCCTCCCATTCCAGGGAACCTATGCCGGTCGTAACACTTACGGGTTCAGTTCCGGGGGGCACGTCATAGAAGTAGTCCACCAACGACAGGGGCGGCTCATCCCACTCTTCCAGGAGGTCCCAATCGTGATCGTGGTTGCACCACATGGTTTCTGAGATGGTTATCGTATCGCTGACGACCACATGGAATGGACCTTCATCCGGCTGCCCTACGTACTCTCCGTTGATGTAGATCTCCTTATCCCACTCGCATTCGGGCTCAGGCTCCTCAGGCTCGATGTAGTAGTCCTCGGTCTCGCCTTGGGCGAAGCAGAGTGGTGCGGCAGCCGGGAGAGGCTGGCCGCCCCAAATCCAGGGATATGGGGGATCCTGAGTACCTAGTGGCATCTCACCAAGCGTCACCCGCACCCACAGAGGATCCGTCTGCTCCACACCCAGCGGGTGGCAAGGGGTAATCGGTATCTCCACAGCGAAGGGACCAGGAGGGACCACAGCATCCTGGATCATCCACTCGTCGTCCCCACACTGGCATTGTGACCCGTCATCCCAATCGCCGTCGCGGTTCCAGTCGGCCCAACCATTAACGAAGAGGGGACCCTGCGTGCCGTTGACCCCTTGGACCGACACCGTGGCAGTGCCACAGTTGGGAAGCACTGTAGGGAACTGCACGCCGTCGTCGGACACGATATCCATGTCCGGCGTGTCAGGAGCGACAAACATGCCAACCGGATCTATGTTCGTGCTAAAGACCTCCTGATCCCACATGAGGTCAGCGTCCCATTCGCAAGTGGGGGGAGTGCCAAGCCAGGACTCGCTGGGGCACTCGTGGCAGAAGCCGTACCATGGTGGGGGTGGCGCCAGCACGCCCGGGCTGTCCCAGACTACGGGGAAGTTGGCTGACCCCGCAGCGTCCCCAGGATAGGCGGTCATCGGGGAATTAAAGGTAGTCAGGCCAGTGACAGGCCACGAGCCGTGGTTAAGACTAGAAGGCGCGTCGCCCCCCTCAAATATCTCAGGTCCAGGTGGCGGCGGTTCCTGAGCCCATACAACTTGCCAGAAGCCCACCAAGGCCAGCATGCAGACCAGCGCCACGACGATGGCCCACCCCTTATCCTTGTGTCTTCTTGTCAGATCCATGATACTCCCTCCTTCTTTCTCCATAAAAAACGGGACCGGAGGCTGCCGCCAAGCCCGCCCAGCTCCGGTCTCTCAAATGATGTCCATAACACTCGTTCCTCGAGCTTAAGACCACGGGATCAGAACCTACTACCAAGCTTCGCTGCTCATAGAAACGCGATCCCAAGAATCAGGACAATGAAAAACTATTGCTATTATATCACCATTCTAATGAACTGTCAAGCATATTATAGATGATTTTCGACAATGGAGATCAAGTCACGCGCCCGCTCAATCCTGAGGGCTTAGTCGAGACGGTTGTAGAAAGGGTTTAAACCGGGACGAGGGTCAAACACTCAATCTCCCAGCCTGTAGCCGAAGCCTCGCTCTGTGAGGATATACTGAGGATTACTGGGATCATCCTCTATCTTCTGCCGCAGATACCAGATATACCGCTTCACGTATCCCGTCTCTCCCACATATTCAGGTCCCCAGACCTGACTGAGCAACTGCTCATGCGTGAGAATGCGACCAGCGTTCTCCGCCAGAGTAAGCAATAGTTGAAACTCAGTGGGCGTCAGGCTGACCGGCTTACCGCGTAACGTGACCTGTGAACTATCCGCATCAACAACCAACTCGTCAAAGACATATACATGCCTTCGCTTATCAGGGGGAGCCCTTCGAGTGCGGAGGAGGACCGCCCTCACCCTTGCACTCAACTCGGAGAAGCTGAAAGGCTTGGTGACGTAGTCATCCACGCCACATTGGAACCCCTTGAGCGCATCAGCTTCCTTATCCTTGGCAGTGAGCATGATGACGGGTACGTCCGATATCTCCCTAATGCGATTGCATGTCTCCCAACCATCCATACGGGGCATCATCACATCGAGGATTATCAAATCTACCTTGTCTTTGTAGACCATCCCTAGGCCGTCTATACCATTGGTAGCGGTCAGCACCTTGTAGCCGGCTTTCTCTAAAGACTGCTTGAGAAGGTCCAGTAAAGTCAGGTCGTCATCTATGATCAATATCCTATCGGCCATTTTCCCTCTCTAAGTTTCGGGCCGCGTCTTGCGGGCCAAGGGCAAGGTCAAGCTGAAGGTTGAGCCCTCCCCTTCAACACTTTCCACCCAAATCTTGCCACCATGGGCCTCCACCAGCCCTTTTGTTATGTACAGTCCCAGACCGTGCCCATAAGTCTCACGGGAGTCATGGCTATCCAAACGGTGGAATTTCTGGAAAAGCGTTTCCTGCTTGACAGCGGAGATACCCACTCCTGGATCGGTTATAGAGATGCCGATCTCTTCATCTCCGGCCTCCATCTGAATGCTGATAGGGCCGCCCGACGGCGAGAACTTGATAGCGTTGTCCAAAAGATTAAAGAAGATCTGCTCTATACGATCTTCATCCCCCCATACGGGCGGTAAGTCGTCCGTTGCAGGCACATCAAACCAGTGAAAGACGGTCGTTGCTTGCAGACTGCTCACCACTCGCTTCAGCAGAGGTAAGATATCGACCTCATCTAGGTCCAGATATAGTTTCCCGGCGTCTATCCGCGAGACATCGAGGATGCCTTGCACTAATCTTATCAATCGTCCGCTCTGGTCACCGACGACGCCCAACATCTTACGCACATATTCGTCGCTCAATTCTTCCTCTTCCAGCATCAGTTCGACCGCGCCGCTGATGTTGGTCAGGGGTGAACGCAGTTCGTGAGAGACCATGGAGACGAAGTCGGATTTCAACCGATCCAATTCCTGCAGTTCCCTATAGGCCTGACGTAGCTCTTCGTTTCTCTCCTCCAACTCTTGATGCGCCAACTCCAGCTTCTTTGTTCGCTGGCGCATTTGCTCTTCCAGTTCCTTGTAAAGTCTGCGCATCCTCCTATCAGACATCTTGACGGCTGTGATGTCCCTCACGATAAGCGACAAGCCTGTCACCTTCCCCTCGTTGCTCAGCAGCGGATTGCCGGTCAACTGCACGCTTATGCGTCTTCCATCCTTGGTGACCATCTCCGTCTCATACTCATGGACATACCCTTTCGCCTCGATCTGCCGCTCTATGGCCTCCAGTTCCCCAGCGGTGATCAAATCCTCGGGCAGCAATCTCCGCAAAGGTTGTCTCCTCATCTCCTGCGCACTGTAGCCAAAGGCGAGCTCGGCCCCCCGGTTCCAGGTCCTGATCACACATCCCTTATCCAGGGTCATGATGGCATAGATCGAGGTCCTTACTACGTCGGCCAGGTGTTCCCCCTCCTCCGATCTCTCGTGCAATCTGCGTCCGAGCCAGGTCAGACAACCCCAGCCCACTAGCCCCCCCAGTAGGCCATAGAAAAACACGTCAACGACCGAACCTGTCTCAGGCCATTGACGTGCGATGTATCCCTGAAGTACCAAGCGATAGAGCAGGGCTACCGCCAAGATAGCCAGCCCGGCGAGCCATCTCAGGCGGTTAACCTGTACTTGTAACTGTTCCTTCTGCCAGCCCCTCATCGAGATATCCAAATCTCAACCCAAATAATTATATCTCTTAGTGAGACAAAGTACAAGGGAATTATGACCAAACTTTGACCCTGCTTTGACCCCCTTTTGACCTTGTGGTGATTAAATGGAGGCAGGAACCGAAGAGGCAGACTTCATGACTGAAAAGGGTAGACCGTACGCAGAGCAGATAAAGGAACTAGAACGGGAACTGCGACACAAATCCCTTTTGCTGGCGAACCTGGAGGTGATGATCGAGGATTATCGGCGAGAGAAATCCAGGTTGCTCGAGGAACTGATGTCCCTAAGAGAAGAGCTCTGGGATTTGACTGGGCAACAGGATAGTTCTGATGACGGGTTTGAGAAGACCACGGGTGACTGATGCCCACTGACACAAGGAAAAGTACCCCCACGTCTGAAACGCGTGGGGGTTTTCTACATGTGGCCTCGTTCGGTTTGCGGGAATCGGAAAGGAATGGCATAATGGGGCTAGAAGATGAGGGCGTGGCTATGCCACAGATAGCTGTTACAGAGCTTGGGAACCAGATCAGTGAGATATTGTGCAACTGCGAGATTGCTGGCCATGAAAGAACAACGGGATGAGTACTTGGTATGTCCTAGATGATACCGTTCACCCCAGCGACCATATCAGTCAAGACTCGTGGAAGGAGTGCATGGATGCCGACACAGGAAGGGATAAATGAGCAGTTTCCCCCTTACGCGAAGGAAACCGCTCCCATAGCCCGCAGGTTCGTGCAGGCGGTGCAGGAGCAGGATCAATCGGCGATTCTTCCCCTCCTGATGCCCGATAGCGAGGCCGACTGGACATTCCGCCTTTTCGGCCTGGGACCCCTCGTCTTTCTGTTGTACCTTCACCTGGAATGCGACGGGTTCGTCCTACCCCGCTTCGGCCGGCGCAGCCATAGAGAGGTGTTAGTAGAGGTCGGTTGGGTGGTGGGCGAGGATGAGGTCGGCCGGCCGGTTTACGACCCGAGACGTGTGTCCACCCTGACCATGCATCGCCATGAAGAGGGCTGGTCGGTCGCCGATTTGAATCCGGCCCCCCTCGATGCACCGATTTCGGTCCCTCAAGCCCAGGACTTGCTAAAGCAGGTGATGGAAGAGGGAAGAGGTGGAGAGGCTATCTGGTTCCCGCTTGGCGTCTTGACCGGGGCCTTTCAGTTGAAGCGCCTGGGCACGGAAACCTTGGACGATGTGGAACCCCTCTTCGTAAACAGCATGGAGGCTTCGAGCTTTGGGGTGCCGGAGATCGTTCGTGCCGTGCGGCTATGGCGCGAGTTCAAGACCA
>JBFFDV010000139.1:0-7087 GCA_041559215.1 Anaerolineae bacterium
CAGTCCCGCGTTGATCCCCAACGTGGCATATAGCGCCCCGAGGGCCTCGGACTCGGCTTGCTCGGCCAGCAGCGCTACCTCCAGTTCCGGCAACCAGTGATGGACCCCAAGCACGCGCTCACCTCGATAGTTGATGTACGATCCGCAACCATTGGCGTGCTCTTCTAGCGCAGCACCCGCGCCTTCGGAAAACACATAGTAGGTCGGATCCCAACGCTCCTTGCGAAAGCGCGGCTCGGTGAGCATGATGTAGCTGCGGGTGACGAGATAGGTTTCCCCCGTCTCCCCCAGCCCCGCTCGCTCCAACATAATCTCGCTCAGGGTTCCCGGACCCGCACGGCCGGCCAAGACACCCAACGGCTGTCCGTCGTCGTCAAGCACCGGGCAAGCAGCGATGACCGCGATTCCGCCCACTGACAGGGTATAGGAAGGGGGATGCAGATATGGCCCCTTCAACCCTTCCCAGAAATAGGCCTGGCTCCCGGGGGCACCAATTGCGCCTTCCTGCCTCAGATCAGTCGAAAGAAGCACACGTCTATTGAGGTCCATCAAGAACAGTCCCTCAAGGCGTGGGGATCGCTCCACCACCTGCGCAAAGCGCTCATGCAACTCATCGTAGGCGATCTGGTAATCCGTGGCGTTCCGTGCAGGTGACAGGATCTCACGCATGCAGCTTGTCACGCCATCCCCGACTGCCACAGTCGCCAGGTCGGTTTGTACATTGCTGGCCCAAGTATCTAGCTCAGCCTCTTTGATCGTCGCGACCGACTCAAGCTGATCGAACACTTGCTGCCGCCCGCTTCGCAGCCCCACCACGGTGGAAACAATGCCGAAAGCGATCGCTGGTAACACCGTCATCAGCACGAACACGACCAACAGCCGGCTACGGATAGTGACAACGTGGAAGGGTCGGAGGCTTTGCCAGAGGAGCACAAGTACAAGAGAGCCGGTGACGCTCAACATGAAGACACATAGGACTGGCAAGTGCGTGACGTCGTAGCGTGGCAACGGCTCGAACCTGCTGACGAGAAAGGCAAAGAGCCCATACAGACCGAGGGCCAGTAACCAAGCGCCCCACTTGCGCCGCAGGACCACGTTACCGACCAGCACAATCAACAGGATGGCTCCCACCGCGTGCCAGCGGCTGAGGCCGGTCCATACCAACTCGCCACCGCTATAGGCTGCCAGCAGGGCACCAAGGATCCAGTACCCCACGGCGTCGAATTCTGCCCGTGGCACCAGCCGGCGAGCCTGGATCAGACACAGTAAAGCCAGCGTAACGCCGGCCGTAGCACCTAGCACCTGCCAGGCTCTGGTCTGGAGGTACACAAGTGCGTAGAGGGCGATGGCAACGGCAGCAAAGGCGGTGCCGAAGGATATGATTCGAGTGGTTAGGGCAGCACGACCCTGCTCGTTTGAGACTTGAGCCACCACGTTTCCTCCGCCGCCTGCCTTGTCGACAGGACACCGCGTTGACACGCCACTGGCCTCTTTCCTAAAGACAGCTGCCCACAGCTTGGCTGTCAGTGCCAGCGCCGGCTGCCGGAAAGATCCTCACCGCCGCGAGGCACGGTACCCAAACGTGGCCGTTCCCACGGCGGTTGCACGACTAGTATATCATCCTTCTTAGGATAACGCAACTTCTCTGCAACGGATGGAGGAAGTGAATGGTCGTGGACACTTTGCTGTTGGCCAGGCAACGGGGTCGAAATCCCTCCTTAAGGTAGTCAGTTCTGTGTGCTCTAACCATCTTGTCGCCTCCACCGCTGGCTGCTTGGTAAGTCCTGCCTTCTCAAGTCCGCAGTACTTCTGAAATCGATCTGCCTCTGGATTAAGTCCGTAGCACTTTAGTCCGCAGTGCTGTCAACAGAGCTTATGCTGTGTGGTCTCGAGAAGTAGATGCTCTCCTACTCGATAGGTCACCATGACTGGCTGAAGAAGCCAAGCCACAGATGAACGCCAAAGATAGCGCCACGAGATGTCAGTGGGTGGAGAGAGGCACTTTGTGCTCTCCAGAGGCGCGGATTAGTAACAGCTTGAGGTACAATGAAGAACGCAGGCTGGACAGGGAAGCCGTGCGGGTAGATCCAATTGGCCGATAATGCCAGGATCTGACCGCACACTTTGCCTTTTGGCAATCCGCGTGCGCATTCCTGATATTCACTCTAGAACTTCATACACTGTCACGAGGTGTCATTATCTCCATGATTTCTTGCCGCTCCGGAAGCATTTTCGCGAACAATTTGATATTTGAGTTGATCTCCGATACACTCAGCATTGGTCTAGGACTACTAGGGAGAGGAAGGATGAGGCCAAAAGTGGATTATCTGGATCGGGCGATTCTGAGTCTTCTGCAAGAGAATGCCAGAATGCCTGCCGCAGAGATGGCCCGGCGTTTAGGGAATGTCTCCGCGAGGGCCGTCAGCAACAGCATCCTTAAGCTTACCGGGAAGGGCGTGATCGCAATCATGGCTGGAGCGGTACCCAGCGCACTGGGATAAAGCATAGCCGCTGATGTCTATGTGGAGGTGGAACCTAGAAAGCCCACGGAAGTAGCCAAGGCACCGGCCAGCCTTGATAGAGTGGTTTACGTGGCTCTAACCATCGAGGATGCTGAACTGGCGATTCAAGTACATGCCATTGACATTCAGGACCTGCGGAAACTCATCACGGAGAAAGTGCATGCCATCCCAGATGTTTGGAAAACCAAGACGTTCGTCATCATGCAAGTTATCAAGCAGAGTTGCGACTGGCAGTTCCCTGCAAGATTGCCATAGGGAAACATAGCACAGCATCTAAGTGGTGCTTCGGACCGTTACATAGCTTCCGGGAGGACGCTGAAGGACAAACTGTGACCGGTCACTAACAACAATAGTAAGGAGGTCTGAAATGGAGTTAGATAAAGCACTGGAACCCACTGCTGAGTGGTACTGGATAGAGATGGGCGGAGTGGGAAGGAAAATTGTGGAGGAGTTCTTCCCCATCAAGCCCGGTGAGAACGTCGTCGTCACGGCCGACACCATATCCGACTGGAGAGCGGTTACGGAGACCGTGAAGGCCATCTACGCCATCGGCGCAACCCCAACCCTGATCGTACACCCCACAACGGAGGTGCCCACGAGCGAACCCCCGCCACCAGTTGCGGCTGCTCTTCAGGCTGCTGACGCCTGGATTGAGATGAATGACTCCTATCTTCTCTACAGCAACGCTTGGAAAAAGGCAATGGAAGCTGGGGTGAGGTTCTTCACGCTGGGGGGTGATGTGGACGGTCTGGTGAGGATGGTGGGTCTGGTGAACTACACCGTCTTGGACAATCTGGCCAACAAGCTGATCGAACTGTCCAATAGGGCCTCCGAGATGCACATCACAAGTGCCTTGGGGACTGATCTGAGGGTTGCCGTCGATCCCGCGGGGTCGGAGGGTCACGTATTGAAAGGCGGGGAAAAAGGCGGAATAAGCTTTGCTGGGACAGGCTCGACTCAAGTGCCGCCTGGCCAATCCAGCTTTGGACACATCCCCGATAGTGTTAATGGCACGTTGGTCTTTGATGGCGCCTTGTCACCGCCCGCTGAGATTGGGGTCTTGCGGGAGCCAGTAACCCTGCAAATTAGTAGCGGGAGAATCACGGAGATCTCAGGTGGGCATGAGGCCAGGATCTTCGAGAAGTGGCTTGCCAATTGGGACCATCTGGGGATGTACGAGATAGCACATTGCACTTATGGATTCAATCCCGGGGTGAAGAGGTGCAAGGGCGAAATTGGTCACGATGAGAGAGTCTTCGGATGCATGGAATTCGGCATGGGAGCTGCCTGGGCGGACGCCCCCGGACACACCGATGGCGTGGTGCTGGAGCCCACGGTCTGGGCAGACGATGTTCAACTGGAAGAAGAGGGAAAGTACGTTCACCCTGAGTTGGTGGAACTAGCCCGGCAACTTGGTGTTCCTGGATACTAGAAGATACTTCCAGAGCCAGAGTCTGATGTGCAGCGGCAAGAACGGGGCCCACGGTCTGGCAGCAGTGTACGCTCCTATCTAGGCTGAAATGCTCGTCTCGCTGTGGCTCCGTTACGACGCGAGAGCATTTCTGACGACGGCAAGGAGGATGAAGCCATGAGCGTTGTCTTTGATCGGAGGAGGCAGTGGCGGTGAATGGCGAGAGGCAAGTGCCTTACCAGCTTGAGATCGTGGATGCCGACGGCATAGCGGACATACATGCCGCAACGGTTGAGGTGCTGTCTGAGACTGGGGTAATTATTGACGATCCGGAGGCGCTGGAGTTGCTCATCTCGGCAGGGGCAACCTCCGATGGTGAAGGACTGGTAAGGATTCCGGAGGCTCTTGTTGGGTGGGCCATGGACTCAGCGCCCTCAGTTGTGCTCATCTACTCCCGTGAGGGTGAAGAGGCGATGCGTTTGGAACGGGGGCATACCTATTGCGGCACCGGCTCGGACTGTCCCTACGTCATCGATTCCCGGACGGGAGCGCGGCGGCGGGCTACCAAGATGGACATTGAGACGTTTGCCCGCCTCAGCGATGGCCTATCCAACATCGACTTCGTCTTGTCGATGGGTCTGGCTTCGGATGTCCCCCCAGAAACCGCGGACCTCCACCATTTTCAAGCTATGGTCTACAACACTTCGAAACCCATCGTCTTCACCAGTGTCGACCATCAGAACCTCGTTGACATCGTTGATTTGGCCAGCGAGGTCGGGGGGAGCAAGCAAAGTCTGCAGGAGCGTCCATTCCTGGCTCTCTTTGCCATGCCCAGCCCTCCTCTGCGCCACTCCAGGATCGCACTGCAAAACCTGATCTACTGTGCGCAACATCTTGTGCCTGTGGTGTATGCGAGCGGGACCAGTATGGGGGCTCTTGGTCCCATGTCCATCGCTGGGGGCACTGTGTCTGCCAACTGCGACGTACTGAGCGGCTTGGTGGTTCACCAACTGGCCAACCCTGGTGCACCATTCATCTACGGCGTGGGTGTCTCTGTCATGGATATGCGAACTGCGATTGACTCTTACGGGGCACCAGAGCATCATCTGGCCGATGTGGTCAACGCACAGGTGGCCCACAGCTATGGGTTGCCTACTTGGGGCTATGCTGCCGATACCGATTCCAAAGTGGTGGATCTTCAAGCTGCCCTGGAGTATTTCAGCGCAGCCGTGATGGGGTTCCTCAGTGGCTGCAATCTGCTTCACGACGTGGGCTATCTCGAATCTGGCATGACTGCCTCTTGTGAGAGCATAGTCTTGGGTAATGAGGTAGTTGAATTCGTACGACGGCTCCTCCAAAAGGTTGATGTTGATGAGGAGACCTTGGCGGTTGAGATGATCAACCGAGTGGGCCCGGGTGGCATGTTCCTCAAGGAGCCACATACCCGTATGCACCTTCGCGAGTTCTGGCACTCCCCCCTGATAGATCGTCGCAGGTATTCCCAGTGGGCTAGTGAAGGTCGCCAAACGATGTTTGACCGTGTCAAGGCACAGGCTCAGGACATCGTCTCGTCCCATCAACCTGTGTCTCTGGATGAATCCATCGTTCAGAGCATCGACGACTTCATAGCTGCTCGGGACGCGCAAGCGGCTTCCGCGACATTATTGTGAGGCCTTGTAGATTGGCCATGCGTCAGGACAAGAATCCCGCAGGCATTCACGGGAAGGCAATCTGACACTTAGCATACTTCTAAGATATGGGAGGGCTAACATGACTTGGCCACAAGAAGAGAAGATTCGTCACGGTGCAGCATCTATGCTGGAGGTGAACTTGGCTGTCCAGAGTGGCGAGAAGGTACTTGTGATGACAGATCCGCCGCGGTTGGACCAGTGGCGACACTTGGATCCGGGCAAACTGCGAGCGTCCCTCGAGAGGTCCGTCCTGGCCAGAATGGTAGCGGACCTCGCTGTCGAGCTCGTGCCTGACGCGGAGATCACCTTCCTCGCGTATCCTGCGGTCGAACGACATGGTGCCGAGCTTGGCCCCGAGACGGCAGAGAAGATGCGGGCCGCCGATGTCATCATCGCCATCAGCAACTATTCGCTCACTCATACCATGGCGGCCCAGGAGGCTTCTGAGGCTGGGGCGAGGATAGCCAGCATGCCTGGTTTCCTGCCCCAAATGTTCGAGGGGCCCATGACGGCTGACTATCATCGCATAGCAGACGAGAGCAGAAAGATGGCCCAGTTCCTGACAGAGGCGAAGACTGCCATTCTTACAACGCCCCTAGGCACAGAACTGACCTTGGATCTGGAAGGTCGGTCAGGGGATGTAGACATCGGTTTGATCACCCGGGGGAGGATTGACAACCTGCCAGCAGGCGAGGCCTTCATCGCCCCGCTTGAAGGTAAGGCTGAGGGAAACGTCGTGGTTACAAGGGAAGGGCATGCCTCACTGGAAGAGCAGATGACCATTCACTTCAAAGCAGGGGAGGTCTCCGCTATCGAAGGCGGGGGCAAGTTCGGGGAGGACCTTCGTTTCTTACTGGAGTTGCCGGGACCGGATCGCCAAGGTGCCCGTCGTAACCTAGCGGAATTGGGCATCGGTACCAACCCCAAGGCTCGATCAGTGGAGAGTGTTCTTGAGGCCGAGAAGATAAGGGGCACGATTCACATTGCCATAGGTGACAACGCGCACATCGGTGGCGTGGTGAGCGCTGACCTGCATGAGGATTTCGTGCTATGGGAGCCCGACCTGTCGCTGGATGGTCAGTTGGTGATCAGAAATGGAGAGTGGTTGGTCTAGCCAGTTATCAACGTTAGTTCGAAAACGAATGTCTCATGGACCTAGGAGATGAAATGAGTTACATGTTATTGCGAACTCAACAGGAATGCGAGGACTTCATACGCGGATTGTGCTTCAGGGCCACCGGCGGAGGCGGAAGTCCCGAATTGGGGCTCACGCTACTGCTGGATCAGTTGGAAGCCGGTCGTGAAATCGAAGTGGTGGAGGCAGAGAGTCTTCCCGATGAGGCGTGGACGGTGATGACATGCGGCTTCGGGGGCAGGGCTGATGAGGGTGGAACAGCGCAAGAGTTGGCTGCACTGGGGGCCGTCGAAGAGAAGTATGACGATACGAGTCAGATAGTTGCGGC
>JBFFDV010000140.1:0-7057 GCA_041559215.1 Anaerolineae bacterium
TGCAGCATCGGCCGGGGCCGCCTCCACGGCAGCCTGCAATTGGACCAAGGCTTGGTTATGCTCCCCCTGTGCCGCATACAACGCCGCCAAGCTCAGGTAGCCATCAGGATGGGATGGGGTCACCGATATCGCCTGTAGGTAGACCTTCTCTGCCTCCTCCCAGTCACCCTGAGCTTGTTCCAGTTGCCCCAGCGCCAGGTAGCTTCTCGCCTTGGCCGGCGCTACATCCACTGCTCTCTGGTACGATTGTTCGGCCAACTCCCAATTGCCACGCGCCTTATACCAACGCCCTAGCGATACTAGAGGTGATGCATTGGACGGAGCAGCCTCCACAGCAAACTCAAATTCCCCCAGCGCCTTCCGTTGCTCCCCCATGGTAGCATATAAGGCGCCCAGATGCAGATACGCGCCAGGGTCGGCCATCGCTACCGTCGTCGCCTGCCGGTAAAGCACCTCTGCCTGCTCTCTGTCACCTTGCGCTTCTTCCAATGCCCCCAGTGCCAGGTAGCCCTCCACCTCGGCCGGCGCCACCTCCGCCGCACGCTGATAGGCCTCCACCGCCTCGTCCATCCTCCCCCATGACTGGTAGGCGAGGCCCAGGCTCAGCCAGACTGAGACGTTATATGGTTCCACTGCGACGCCTTGCTGGTAGGCAGCCAGAGCTGCTTCCACCTCGCGTCGCTCCCGGTAGTAGTCGCCCAGGGTTGTCCAGGTCAAGGCCGCCCCTGGCATGACTTGGGAGGCAACCCGGTACTGAGTCAGCGCCTCGTCGAATCTTCCCATCGTCCAATATAGATCCCCCATTGCCAGGTAGGCATCTACACGGGCCGGCTCCAGGCTTTGAGCTTGTCGATAGGCCTCCATTGCCTGTTCCTGATCGCCCCGCTCCATGTAGTACTTTCCTATCGCCACGTATCCCCGTCCCGACAAAGGGGCTGCCTGCGTACCGGCGTGGTACTGGGCTTCCGCAGCCATAAAATCCCCGCGTGATTCATGCAGGGCAGCCAATTGGAGATAGCCACCGATGGCCGTGGGCTCCAGTCCTATGGCCTGTTCGTAAGCTTCTGTGGCCAAGTCCCACTCCCCACGCTGTTGGTATATCTGGCCCAGAGCCAGGTATGAGTTTGCCTCTTGAGGATTGATCTCTACACCCTTTCGCGCCCAGGACAGGGCCTCATCCGCTCGCCCGTGAACCAGAGCGAGTTGGGCCAGCGCTCCATAGATCTCAGGAGACGTAGGCACAACTTCAGCCGCCTTTTGGAGGGTGTCCATAGCTGCTGTCGGATTTCCCTTCGCCACTAGGACATTGCTCACAGCAATATAGGCAGGTGCGTAACCTGGCTCTGCCTCGATAGCTCGTTCATATTGGGCCATGGCGCTGGCCACATCTCCTTGTCGGCCGTATACATCCCCCAGGGCAACTAAGACCCTGCTTGAACCAGGATTCATCACAGCAGCCGCCTCAAGCGACTCCCTGGCCTCCTGCAGCTCTCCCAGTGCCTGATAGACTTGCGCCAGCTGTAGATAGGCGTCAGGATTAGTGGGCTTGAGTTCGATCGCCCGTTGACAGGCCGAAATAGCTGTCTCCCATTCAGCCGTGGACATATAGTAACTCGCTAGGGCCACATACGCTGCTGAGTTGGTGGGTTCCAGCCGAACGGCCCACTGGATTTCAGCTTTAGCCTCCTCCCGCTTCGCCTGGTTCAGATAGGCGTTGGCCAGCGCAACACGGGGCCACGCTTTGGTTGGGGCCAAATGTGCTATCGAAAGCAGTTGACCCAATTGCAGGCTGGATTTTCCCTCTGTACCGTACAAGTAGCTCAGCCCTAACTGCGCGAAGAGCATGCCGGGGTTGCTAGCCAAGGCGTCAGAGTAAGCTTGCCATGCTTGATCAAATTCACCACCTTCTCTGAGCAGGTCCCCCCTCGCTAGTTTGAGAGAGGCGTCTCCAGGCTGAACATCGGAGCTGAAGTTGATCGCTCTCAGAGCCGTCTCCAATTCGTCATTAGCTGCGTACAGTGGAGCAAGTCCTTGATGAGGGCCAGGCAGTACTCTGTTCAAAGTCAGCAAATGCTCCAAATGGGCGATCGCAGGTCCGACCCCAGAGTTTTCTCTCATCGCCTGCCCCAACGAGATGAAAGCTGAACCGTTGACAGGATTTAGACGCCACGCCCTCTCATACTGCTTGATCGCCGCCTCCAACTGGTCCTGGGACTCGTAGATGCTACCCAAATGAAGGTGAGCCTGGTCCAGCCACCGGTCCCGTCGAATGGCTTCCTCGTCAGTCTGTATCGCCCCCGCCGCGTCGCCAGATTGAGCCAGGGCCACAGCCAGCTTCACGTACTGCAAAGGATAAGGCTCAAGGGCTACGGCCCTGCGATAGCTTTCGATGGCTTGGGAGCTCCAGTTGGAGGACAGCAGGGTGGACCCTAAGGTCGAGTAGTAGTTCGCCGTTCCCACTTCAGCCTGGAGAGCGGCAGAGCGCTCGAAACTCGCCTGGGCTGCATCCTTATCTCCATCGAGCAGGTAGGCGAGTCCCAGGGAGGCATGGAGAGCCTCTCGGTTCGGATCCAGGGTCACAGCCCGCTCATATTCGCTGATGGCCTGCTCAGGGTCCCGCACGAGGAGATAAGTTTCGCCTAGCCTGGCGTGGACGGCTGCCTCGTCGTCTGCATATCGTATGGCCTCCAGGTAAGCCGCAAGGGCTTGCTCAGGTTCTCCCTTCGCTTCCTGCACCATAGCCATTCCCAGATGAGCTAGGACCTCGGTTGGATCCTCGAGCAGGACCTGCTGGAAAATCTCCTCTGCTTCATCCCAACTGCGTTGCCTGATCGCCGCGTTGCCCTCCACGACTGGAGAATGGGTTACGGGCCTACCCACGGCATAGAGTGTATGTTCAATATCGTCGTATATTGGAGTGAACATGGTTGGCAGGTGACGCAGCTGCAGATCAAGGTAGATACGGTCCTTTTCCACCAGGACGTAGTCGATGTCATACCGCTCGATCGCTGCCACAACGAGATCGTCAACCAAAGCCGTTGAACTGAAATGAGCAACATCATCGAGTCGCTGAAGCGACTCGGAGATTTGTTCGATGGGCAGCCGGTTCACAGTGCCGTAGCCACGTACTTCGACTACGTTGGCCCGAGCAGCGTAGGCCGGTATGCAAGAATCCAATAGCTTGGAGGCCAGCACATCGACGGGTTCATGATAGGACAAACCATCTAAGTAGAGTAGGACGTTGCGGGCCTTTTCGCATGTGGAGAACCTCTCGGCCGATAACCGTTCTCTGAAGTTGACCAGACCGCTCTCGATGCTGGGTCTGGCGATCAAGAGCGCCAGACCCACGACGACCAATGGGCCCGCGTAGCGCGCGGCGACGGAGATGCGCATGCTGTTTTTCTCTAGCAGACTGGACAGTTTGGTCATCGCCAGCCAAATGGCCGAGCCTATAGTGAGAATAGAGAAAGTTGGCAACGGCCAAGCCAGACGCCACATAAGGAAGGGGGTCACCAACTTGCCGACCACGGTGAATATGGGAGGTATGTAAAGAATGAGCGGCAGGGCCACCATCGAGCCGACGATGAAGCGGGCAGCGTTGCTCTTACGCAGACGGAGGACGAGCACGGGCAGCAAGAGATACCCAATGAGAATGGCAGGCTGCAGAATGATGGAGGGGTGCAAGATGTAGTGGCTACCATCCAGCAGCCAGAGTCTGTACCTGTTGACCGCCTGGATGAGCCGGCCGAATTCAACCGCGTCTGCTAGCCCGGCTTCTTCAATCGGCATGTGTCCGAGGTACCGAAAGTACTGGACAGCAGGGACAGCCAGGCATAAGATGAGAATCAGCGCTACCGCTACCAGGCTATAGAAGGTACTCCTGGAGCGCTCAAAGGCTAGGTACAGCAGGCCGAAGCTACCGCCTAAGATCAGCACCTGGATCAGGAAAACGGGATGTAGAAGCGCGACCCCAAAAGTCCCCAGGCCAAAGCTCACCAGATAGCGACGCTGCCGACTCTCCAGAAACCAGCACATGAATACCAAAATGATGGGAACGGCGATGAACCAGCCGTAGAACTTGTCCTGGAAAATGCGCGTAATCAGGTCGCTGCCTAATCCCTCCACCCGCGTGGTAGCCAGCACATAGACCGACCACAAGCTGAGTAGGAACAGGGTCTGACGGCGGTCTCCAAGGGTCTGCTGCACAAAGGTATATAGCGCCAAGAATGCCAAAATGATGAGGATAGGCCGGCTGTTCATCAAGAACGAAACCGCAGGTGTGCCAGCGATCGTGCAGAGCAAGATGCCTTGGTATCCGCCAACGATCAGTTCGTTTCGAGGTGTGACCGGGGTCCCGGTGCCGTGAAAAGGCTCCGCACCGGTGATCCGTCCTAGCCGAAGCACCTCCTGAAAATGGGACAGACCCGGGAGGTCGTCACCAGTAGGGGGCCACTGCAAAGAGAGGAAGGCTAGCAGCCCGGCTACAAGGATCGGGAGACATAGATAGGGGATCATGCCGACTTCGAACCGCCGAGCTCCGATCTCTGGGCTACTGCGCGGTGCTTGGGATGTATCTGGTCGAGCCCGCAGGTTGTAGATAAAGAAGATGAGAACTGTCAGAACGAACATGCCCACAGACAGGCCCACGAAGTGGGTGAGCTTCAAGCGCAGCAAGATGGCAACAACTGTGTACGGAGTCGCCAGTCCGATCCCCAGCACGAAGGACACCGGGATCCGCTCCAAATGGGACAGGCGCCTAAGCAAGACGGAGGATAGGACAAAGCCCGGCAGCATGAACCACAACCAGCTCAGGGCTACCGCCAGGAATGGAGAGAAGTTCACTACCAACGGGCCTATGGTCAGAAGTATGGAGGCGACGGCCAGCAGCCCCAAGGTCTGCAGAGGGATTTTCCATGCCCAAAGGGTGTTCAGTTTACTATTCGATCTATCTAAGAACGAATTCATAACATATCTTACCTTGCTAGTTTCATCTGCTGCGACTTGCTAAGAGCTCATCTGAAGCATACTCCGCCCTCTCTACAACTCGGCCAAAAGGGGCAGCCTTCGACCCGTTGGGCGACCTTGCCATCGGCGGGCACCAAGTGCGGTCGCTGCCTCCTTTTCAAGAGAGGTATCCGAGAGCTCGTAAGCGATCCATAATCTCTTTCTCTTCCTGTTCCGAAAGATCCCTATCAGCCTGAGCAGGAGAGACGCTCTCTGCTGCTGCTGACTGTATGGGCCGAGCGCGCAGAGATTCCTCCTGCAAGGCCTCGACCAGCACCCGTCCATCCATATCATCAGGTACAGGAAGCCCCAGCTGATATAGGATGGTAGGTGCCAGATCCAGGATATTCGCTCCTTGCAGTTGCACCCCCGCATGCGTGTCCGGGCCGCATAGGAACACGATCCCTGCCGGACGATGGGTGCCTGAGACGATTGATACTTTGTCGAAACACTTGTTAGATAGAAAACCCAACCCCATGTCAACGTAACGTCCGTCGTGGGGCACGCAGATAATATCGGGCAGCTTATCCAGTTCCGGGCCGTGGAACAGTTCCTCCTTCTTATATCCCCTCCCCAGATATGGCTTGCCTGTTGACGGCACTGTCACGGTCTTGAGGCGCTGGATGATATCATCGCGCAGTGCTTCATAGTCGTCGTCAGGCGAGACGATGCCTGGAGGATGCTGCGCCGGCACGTTGATGCGGATCTGGCCAAAGCCGCCGGAAGCGTACGCTTTCGTTCTCGACCAGTCGATGTCTCGCTCCGACAGAAACAGGCTGGTCAGAATATTCGCGCCTTGATTCTTGGGACTGAGTCGCCTCCGCAGCTTGCGTCCTCCCATTTTGAGCATCAGCGCATTGGCCAGAGGGTAAACGTTGTTGATGGTCACGCCCATGCGGAAGAGCCAGTATCGTAGTTGTGATATGGCTTGGCGGCGGATCTTCAGCAGCCCCTGGTCCATCAGCCACTTATTGGCAAAGAAGGCTTCGTAGAACCCGCCTCCTCCGTGGTCCGACATAACGATCGTGTGAGTCGCGTCACCGGCCTCCTTTATGAGGGATTCAACCGCTCTATCCGCTGCCTGATAGGCTCGCAGAATGGCCTCTCCGCATCGCTCCGCATCTTCGGGAACGTGAAACGGATGTTGGGGATCGAAGTCCTTCCAAAACTTATGGATAACCACGTCTGTCGCGCTGAAGTTGAGGATGAATAGATCCCATGGGTGTGTTCTCATCAAATACAGGCTTGCCCGGAGCTGGCGGTCGAGGACGTCGAGTACGTCCTGGAGGAACTCTTCCTCCCGTCCTCGACGGTGAACTGCGGTGTGGGAAATACGATAGCCCCCAACCTCGGCGTCCAGTTCAGCTTTGAGCTCCGGGGGGTAAGTAAAATCGGTCGCCGACGCGGGGGTTAGCAAGCCGGTGACCATTACGCCCTTGACTTCCTGTGGCGGATAGGTTACCGGAACGTTGATCACAGTGACTTTTTTGCCCTGGTCGCCGGCGATATCCCATATGGTTCTCCCTTTGATCGCTCGGCGGTCCACCAGGGGCACTTCGGGACCATCGCCTCTCGGCTGAATCCACCACAGAATGCCATGCTTGCCCGGGTTTTTCCCTGTCGCGAACGAGGGCCAGTTAGGCACTGAGCTGGGCGGCAATTGGACGGCCAGCTCGCCCCAGGCACCCTCCTCCATCAGCCGACTTAGCGTCGGCAACTTGCCCTCAGCTGCCCATGGTTTGATTAGGTCCAGGGTTGCTCCGTCCAGACCTATAACCAACACTTTGCGCTCAGGGTGTTTAGTATCTGTCAACTTGTCTTTAACCTCCATGTTCCACGCGACGTGCGTCATGCTTCTAGCCCAGGTATCCCAGGCCCTTGAGTCGTTCACGGACCGCTTCTTCGTCCTCAGTGGAGAGCTCAGTCGGCTTGTAGTGCTCCGTGACCACCTCTGGACCTGGACCAGCGGCTGTCTTCAGACTCGCTCTGAAATGATCCGTGAACAGATCCTCCAGTACTTGCCCATCCATGTCTGAGGGGACAGGCACCCCCA
>JBFFDV010000141.1:0-7002 GCA_041559215.1 Anaerolineae bacterium
CCCCAGATAGTCAGGGTGATAAAGGAAGGGATGGGTTCCATTGGAGTGGCAACAGGCGCAGGGACGGTGGAGGTAGGAGTGGTTGAGGGCAAGGCGGGAATGGGGCTCTGCACCGGGACGGTCGTGGTGGGATATGTTGATAGGCCACATCCGGCCAGCGCAGCCAGCGACAGCACCAGCACCGCAAACAGCACACTCGACAGCACTAGAAGGCGAGAATCCATCCTCAAGATCATTCCCTTCGCCCCATGGATCCCAAATGAACTACGACGTAGCGGGACATTGATGTCGCAAAACCACTCTATTATACTCAAAGTAGGAAATTCTCGCATCTCTATACCAAGGGGGGCAGGTAGGGGGCCCCATGCCCCATGTCTGTGTCCCCTTACTCGCTTTTTGGCTCGCCATCTGCTATCATTTGACGTGAGTGTCCCCAGTGGGAGTTATCATGCTTAAGATCCCCCTCGCTCTGGATGAATTGAGAAGCCTGTTAAGAGCCTTAGATTGGGACAGCCTGTCAAGGGACGTGGAAGAGGAAACCCTCGCCAGGCTGGCCATAGTGGGGCCTGTGAACTCGGGCAAGTCCACATTGGTCAATCTTCTCTCCGGACGCGCAGTATCTCCTGTGAGCGCGGTGCCAGGGACGACTAAGGAGATAGTCACGAAGCAATTGGGACCCTTTACTCTGGTCGATACCCCCGGCTTTGGCGAGGTGGGTGGTGTGGACCGCGGAGGCATAGCCTTGCGGGCGATGCGAGAGGCGGATTTGACGGTACTGCTCTTTGATGCGGCGGCCGGACTGCGCCAGGAAGACTACAACCTTTATCAAGACCTGCGGGCCGAGAAGGCCCCCCTCATCGTGGCGCTGAACAAGATAGACCTGATCAAAAAGGATTTGACCTTGGTTTTGGCCGACGCACGGGCCAAGCTGGGCACCTCCGCCATACCTATCTCGGCCAAGAAGGGCACCAATGTGAGTAAGCTGCTCCTGCCTCGCATAATCGAGATGCGGCCCGGGCTGGCGGTAGCTCTGGGCAGGGAGCTGCCTTTCCATCGGAGGCAAATGGCTCGGAGGGTGATTCGCAATGCCAGCCTGCTCAACTTCCTCATCGGTATCGAGCCCATCCCTTTGCTGGACATACCCCTCCTTTTGGCCAGTCAGGTACGGATGACCTTGCGCATCGCGGCCATCTATGGCGAGACGATGGGCGCCGGTCGGGCCAAGGAACTCCTCTCCACTGTTGCCGGGGGGATTGCATTGCGATACGGGATTCAACAAGCGGTCAAATTCTTCCCCGGACCAGGGTGGATCATATCAGGCTCCATCGCTGCTGCCGGCACTTTTGCCATGGGGCAGGTGACTTTGGGCTATTTTGAAAGCAAGAAGGCCATCTCCCAAATCGAAATGCGGAAACTGTATGCTCGGCTGCGCCGCTTGCCAAGAAGGTTCAATCTACTACCCCTTATCTCCCACAAGCTGCGTGGCTTCTTAGGTCGCTTTCGGTGGAGGAGATCCTGACATCGCCAGAACTCAGGAGATGATCAGCCGGTTTGGGGATCACCGAATAAGGAAACCCCGTTTTGACTTCAGTGTGGATCGTTGTAAAATTCAATTCAGGATGCTAGGCAAAGACGAATGATTTGAAGCATAATTGAAAGGCTGATTGGATGAGAGTAGCCATCTTTGGCGACGATCGGGACCAGTTGGAGTTCGACGCTTTCGTACTGCGCCAGGCCGGCCTCCAGCCGATTACCACCACTAACGAGGAGAAGTTTCTCTCGATCTGCTCCGAGGAAGCGCCAGCTTTGATAGTGCTGGACGCCAACTCGAAGGAGATGGACCTTCTCTCGTGGGTCAACAGGGTGCGCTCGGACTCCGATGTTCCTATTATGTTACTTTCTCCGGAGACGGAGGAAGAATATATCTTAAGAGCTCTGGATCTGGGCGCTGATGACTACTTGAGCAAGCCTCACAGTCCTCGAATGCTGGTCGCTCGGGCTAGGACTCTCATCAGAAGGGCGTGGCCGATGCCCCTTTCAGCGGTGGGACCCATTACTATCCAAGGTTTGACTCTGGATCCCGAACAACACCTGATCGCCACTCCGAGTGGCGCCACCATCCGTCTGACTAACATGGAATTCCGATTGCTCTTCTTGCTGATGAGAAATCCAGGGCGGGTGGTCCCCTCGGAGACAATCGTCGAACGGGTCTGGGGATATAGCGAGACGGGCGAGGTCACCCTGGTGAAGAACCTGGTTAGCCGTTTGCGCCATAAAGTGGAACCTGATCCTGCCAATCCGCGCTATATCAAGACGGTTCCGGGCATAGGCTACTCCTTCTCGCCCAGCGAATAGCCGGATACTGGCTATTCTCCTCAACCTATTGTGCCCTCCTCGGATGGCCCCCGTGGTTTAGTACCAAACTGATACCTGGGAGCCTTTTTGTTACCTTTTTGGTGCCTCATTGTGATAGCTTTGATGCCTTCCGATGGTATACTTCATCTGACGGGTAGAATAGCTGCCTGAAAGGTCACTCTCGCCAAGCTAGCGTATCGGAATGGCGAGATTTGTCTGAGTGGAGATCGCGATTGGGAAACCTAACCATGAATCGAAAAAACCGTTGGGAAGACTACGATGAGGAATGGGGTGACGACGAGGAAGTAGAGGACGATGAGCAGTGGGAAGATGATGAGGAGTGGGATGACGACAAAGAATGGGACGAGGGAGAGTGGGAGGAAGATGAACCCAAGGAATACTAAAAAGGGAAGAGCCATGGGATATGAAACCTGATTGCAGAAGTGATATCAACTTGGCTGTGCACAACAGACCCAGCATTCTCTTCATGAATATCCCGCATAGCCTACCCAGGCCAGAGGTGGCCAAACTCGTCCCGTTAGAAGTAGCAGTGCAGCTCCAGGTGGTGCCTTTGGCTATGGAAGATGGGGTTCTTACCGTCGCCGTGGCCAGCCCTGATGCTTTCGAGTCAATAGATGCTCTCGCTGAGATTACTGGACATAAAGTATTTCCTGTTTTGAGCCCTCCTGACCAGTTGGAGGCTGCTCTGGAGCGGCTTAGAGCCTTATGTTATGACGAGCCCTCCACCTAGGTAAATTGTAAGAGAAGAATGATATGTTGTCCATCAGAAAGTTAGCGCAAGGTGATCTAGATGGTGTCCTAGCCCTGGCTAGGAGAAGCGGGGTGTTCACGCCCCAGGAAGTAGCGGTCGTCAAGGAGCTTGTCGAGATAGAACTAGAGAACTCCCAGCAGAACGACTACCATTCTCTGGTCGCAGAAGAGAATGGCCAAGTGATAGGGTTCGCGTGTTACGGGCCGACGCCGATGACCGACGGGACTTATGATCTCTACTGGATCTTTGTCGACCCCAACCGGCGGCAACGGGGACTAGGGAGTGCTTTGCTCAGCGAAGTAGAGAAAGCTATATATGGTGCCCATGGACGGATGCTCATAGTGGATACCTCTTCTTCAGGTCCTTATCTGCCGGCACGCCGGTTCTATCAAAATCATGGCTTTCGAAAGGCGGCTGAAGTAAAGGACTATTACAGTCCAGGCGATTCCCGCCTCACATATGTGAAGCAATTTTTGTAGAAAACATCGTTAAAGGAGTGGAAATGCAGACTTCGTTACGCGAAGCAGGTGTGTCGAAAAAAGTGAAAGGAGAAATTGCTCAGGATATGAATGTGGAGGAGTTAGAAGATCCTCCGGGTACCGGATCCGTCCCCACCCGGCCTCGGCCTGGTATCTGGGAGAAGGTGAGTGAAGAGGAATGGAACGATTGGCATTGGCAGATACGTAACCGCATCACCAAACTGCAGGAGCTCAAGCAGGTTCTGGAATTAACCCCGGAAGAGGAAGAGGGAGTGATCGGAGCCAGCGAAACCTTCCGTATGGCTGTCACTCCCTATTTTGCTTCTCTAATGGACCCTCGCGATCCTGAATGTCCCCTTCGAAGGCAAGTGGTGCCCACCAGCCGTGAGCTGCACATCGCCCCCACGGACCTAGAAGACCCCCTGAGTGAGGATGCTGACTCGCCCATACCCGGGCTGGTGCATCGCTACCCGGACCGGGTTCTACTTGTGGTAACCGATCAGTGCCCTTCCTACTGCCGCTTCTGCACGCGCCGCAGGTTGGTCAGCACAGGCCAGGAGAGAGTCAGCCACCACAAGATAGAAACCATGGTTGAGTATATCAATCAACACAAGGAGGTGAGGGATGCCTTGATATCTGGTGGGGACGGGCTCTTCCTTTCGGAAAGCATTTTGGAGCATCTCCTATCCAGTCTGCGCCACATACCCCACCTGGAGGTAATTCGCATCGGCACACGAGTGCCCGTCTATCTACCTCAGCGCATAACGCCTCAATTGGTGGAGATGCTGCGACGCTATCACCCCCTGTGGATTAACATTCACGTTAACCATCCCCAGGAGATCACCCCAGAGATGGCCAAGGCGTGTGCAATGCTGGCCGACGCTGGCATCCCCCTGGGCAGCCAGACGGTCCTTCTGGCGGGGATCAACGATTGCCCCAACGTTATCAAACGGCTGGTCCAAGAGTTGGTCAAGATCCGAGTGAGGCCTTACTACCTCTATCAATGTGACCTCTCGGAAGGCATTGGCCACTTCAGGACGCCGGTCGGGAAAGGGATCGAGATCATCGAGAATCTGCGGGGTCACACCAGCGGCTTCGCCGTACCCACCTTCGTGATCGATGCGCCCGGTGGCGGAGGGAAGGTGCCCATTATGCCTCAATATCTGCTCTCTCGATCAGATTCCAGAGTGGTGGTCAGAAACTATGCAGGTCGGGTCTTGTCCTACCCAGAGCCGGAGACTTACCACCGACATGATCCCGCCAGTTGCCCGTACTGCACGGACCAACTCGGACGGGGCAAGGTCGGGGTAGCGGCCATACTCACACCAACTGAGGCCCCTTCCTCCCCAGAAGGGGAGGTGCCTGGAGAGTTCTGGCCCCTTCTCCAAGAATCCGGACTTCCCATTAGCACTGAGCCAGCCAGGAGGGATCGATGAACGGCCTTAGGATCGCTTTACTTGCCAATCTGAAGAAGAACGCTCCGCATCGCCCGTGGGAGCCAAACGACAGGTGGGCTGAGTTGGACTCCGAACGTACGATGGAGGCGATCACCTCAGCTTTACAAGAAGCTGGACACGAAGTGACCTTCCTGGAAGGTGATAAGAACCTGTATCAGAAACTGCAGAGAGGCCGCTTCGACATCGCCTTCAATATCTGTGAAGGCCATCAGGGCGATGCTCGCGAGTCCCAGGTGCCGGCCATCCTGGAGATGCTGGACATTCCCTACACCGGGTCCAAGGTGCTATGCCTGGCCCTTACTTTGAACAAGCCTATGGCTAAGCGGGTATTGGCTTACCGGGGCCTGCCAACACCACGATTCCAGGTATTGGAGAATCCCTACGAACCGCTAGACTCTGGCCTCCGCTACCCTCTGTTCGTGAAGCCTACCTGCGAAGGGACCGGCATGGGGATAAACGGCAATTCCATGGTCCGCAACGAGGGAGAATTGCGCCAGCAGCTGCGGTGGGTGATCGAAACCTACCAGCAACCAGCGCTCGTCGAAGAGTTCATAGAGGGCCGAGAGATCACGGTTGGAGTCTTGGGCAACGAACACCTCCACGTCTTTCCGCCCCTGGAACTGGATTTGAGCCTCTGTCCGCCTGAGGAACACGGTATATACACCTCCCGCATAAAATCGGAGCTCCCTCACCTGCCGCGTTATGTCTGCCCGGCGCCTTTGACGGATGCCCAGGTGGAGGAATTAGGAAGGCTCGCCGAGGCTGCTTTCCGAGCGCTGGACTGCCTCGATATGGCGCGGGTGGACTTCAAGCTGCATGCCAACGATGGGGAGAAGCCCTACATCTTGGAGGTCAACCCCCTGCCGGGGCTCTCCCCCGGGGTTAGCGACCTGGTATTCGAAGCCGAGGCCGACGGCATGACCCACGCCCAGCTAATCAACGCCATCCTCCATGAGGCCTTGAAGAGATATCCGCACCTGGCCCACAGGGTCGGCTCCCGTCTTATTCTGGAGACGGCGCAAGTACACATATAACGCTTTTGAAGTTCAATCAGGGAAGGAGCGATGAAAGTACTGATTCTTTACAACCAGGTGGACTCGATAGAGAAAGGCGAAACAAGAGACCTGATATCGGCCCAAGGTGTCGCCATAGCAGCCAGGGCTGTGGAAGAGGCTCTGCGCCCACAGCATGAGGTCGTCTGCCTGCCTGTAGCTTTGGATCTCTTGGGGGTGGTGACGGACTACGACCCCGCCGAGTGGGTGGTCTTCAACCTCCTGGAAGGTTTAGGCAACCGGGCCGATTTGGAGCCTGAGGCGGCCGCCATCCTCCAGAGGCTAGGCTACAGACATACAGGCTCGCCATCGGAAGCGATTGCTCTTTGTCTTGACAAGGCCCGAACCAAGAGGTTACTGGAGTCTAGAGGCATCCCGACACCAGCCTATCAAGTCTGCGCCAGAGGGAACATCGAAGTATCTGTTCCTCTTCCGGCGATCGTCAAGCCGATTGCCGAGGACGCCAGCCTCGGGGTAGATGATGGGGCGGTGGTTACCACCTCGGATCAACTCCGGGAGAGGGTGAGGTATGTTGTCGATGCCTATCGGGAGCCTGCCCTGGTGGAAGAGTTCATCATCGGCCGGGAATTAAACGTCGCCATGTGGGGCAACGGCGAGCCGGAATGTCTGCCCCTGGCGGAAATAGACTTCTCTGGCTTCGCAGACCCCTTGCGCAGGATAGTCTCCTACGCAGCCAAGTGGGAACCAGACAGGGCCGAATACCATCTTACGCCGGTCACCTGCCCTGCTGAGGTAGCTCCTCAGCTCGCCGAGAGGATTAGGAGCGTCGCCATAGCCTCCTATCGAGCGGCGGGTTGCCAGGGCTACGCCCGGGTGGACATGCGGGTGGGGGATGAAGAGCCTTATGTCCTCGAGGTCAACCCCAA
>JBFFDV010000142.1:0-6975 GCA_041559215.1 Anaerolineae bacterium
AATCCCCCCTCCCCCAATGCATTGGGAGAACTGGTAACGCGGTGCGGCAGCCACTGGGGGAGGGGGGAAGTATACTTTCTGTGGGGGACACCCCCACTTCCCCCGTCAGGTCCCTCGTGCTTCCCTGGTTCGACAGGCTCACCACATGGGGCTTTTGCTGCGCAACGCCTGATCTTCACCCGGGTTGACTTTGCCATGAAGCCAGGATATGTTTAGGCAGGGAATTCAGGGATGCGGAGAAGGACGCTGGAAAGGATCAACCAGGCTCTCCTGGTTGTTATGGCGCTGATTGCTGTGCTTATCGTCCTGCTTCTTATTGGCTGGCCCCGGTTGCGCTCAGTCATGGAGAGAGGCATAGTGCTCCCTCTCATGAATCCTTCGAACAAAGTGGGTATCGTGGCAGGACATTGGCCCGACGATTCAGGGGCTGTCTGTCCCGGTGGAACCAGGGAGGTGGATATCAACCACGCCATCGCTGCTAGGGTGGTGAATTCCTTGCTTATCCGCGGCTACCGAGCTGAACTACTGGCCGAGTTCGACCCCGCCTTGGAAGGATACAGGGCTGTAGCTTTCGCCTCCCTCCATGCCGACTCTTGTATCCCCGGACATTCGGGATTCAAGGTGGCTCGTGCTGAGCAGAGCGCCGTTCCTGAGGACGAGGACCGGCTGGTAGATTGCCTCTATGCGGAGTATGCAGAGGCCACGGGGCTGGGTCGGCATGAGGGTAGCATCACCCCGGATATGCGGTACTACCACACCTTTCGACGGATAGCGCCTCAGACGCCGGGCGCGATCATCGAGATGGGCTTTATGGCCGACGATGCGACCATGCTGCTCGAGAAGCAGGATCTGGTGGCTCAAGGGGTTGTGAACGGCATCCTCTGCTTCCTAGAAGGGAGCGATTGATCTCCTCCTCATCCAGATATATGTTACTCCACCAAGTAGGATCGCCTCAACTATGATCAAGAAGATCCAGCTTTGAAGGGCGTCAAACCAGAATACCTCTGGAAAGAGTTGGATCAGCGTGTCCGAGCGGGGGAACAACCAGGTATCACCTATAAAGAACACGTGATGGAATTCGACGAAGAAAAACCGGAACTGCAGAGGCACCACTATAACGGTGGACATACACAAGGCGAGGGTGACGAGCGATCCCATGAACAGGTAGAAAGGGGCTCTATACCTGGTCTCTCTCTGGCTCAGGAGGATGCCGAGCGCGCCGGCCAGCAGTAAGCCGAACACTATGTCCAGAGCGATCGCCTTTCCTAGCAGGACTTTGACGTCCACCATGTGAGTGAGCTCCCGTTCGTTGAAAAGGGGCAGCCCTTGACTGTCTTTCAGATCTGCCAGATAGTCGATCCCTTCCCTTGAGACCAGGTAGTAGGCGGCGGCTTCGGCGTAAGCTTGTCTCTCCTGTGGAGTGAACCTGTTGGACGGGGGCATGTCTGGTCTGGCGTACTGGAGGCGCAGAAAAGGCGAGGAGATGAGAGGGAGAAAGCTGGTCAGGGCCAGGAACCAAGGCATAATGATGATCAACACGATGGCACAAGCTCTGAGCAGCATCTTCTTCGCTCTCATAGTTCACTCTCCCTCCAATATGTAGCGCAAGATGATAAGGTGTGTGAGATGCTCCACCGGG
Source organism: Anaerolineae bacterium (assembly GCA_041559215.1). Classification (GTDB taxonomy): domain Bacteria; phylum Chloroflexota; class Anaerolineae; order UBA7937; family B3-Chlor; genus JBFFDV01. The sequence goes on from JBFFDV010000142.1 coordinate 1,640, forward strand.
GCCCGGTCATCGGTGAGGACAAGGCCCGTACCCGGAAAACGTCGCACCCGGCCTCTGCTCGACTCAGCCACTTGCCGGAGCCAGGGGTCTGAGACAGTGTCGAGCCTGGCGTAGAAGTCCTCCAGGCCGGTCGCGTGTTCAGTCCCGATCACCAAGCTATTGCTGTCCCCTGGTACATCAAGGATGAATACGGTCTCGAATACCTCGTCCATAGTGGCAGCCATGACATCCACCAGGCGAAAGTCGCTGGCGGTACGACCGACGTTAATGGCCACCACTCCACCGGGGTTTAGATGCTCAAGGGCCAAGGTGAAGAACTCTCTAGTCGTTATGTGAAAGGGTATATATGGCTGATGATAGGCGTCGGCGATGATGACGTCATATTTCCCTTCGCCCTGGGCCAGGAAATAGCGGCCATCTTGAACAACGACGGTCAGATTTGGCTCATTCATGGCGAAGAAAAGACGCCCCACCTTGACTATTTCAGGGTCGATCTCGACCCCATCTATGGATATCGGTCCATAGATGGTAGTGTATTCTTTGGCTGCCGTGCCGGCCGCTAAGCCGATGATGCATAGACTCTCTATCTCTTCGGGCTCGGGGAGGTTGCCAAAGTAGGGGGCCAACAGGAAGTAGTCCCAGATACCGCCGCTTAGTATATGATCCGGCCAATATACCGAGTGGATAGCCTGCCCCTCGTTCAACATCAAGACCCGTCTGCTGTTCTGATCCACGACCTGAATGTAGTTGTAGCTGGATTCGGCCTCGTGCACCAACCCCTCCGCAGCTTTGATCAAGCCGCTGGGGAAGAGGAAGTGGAGGAGAACAACCAGCAAGGGCAACAGGATATACCAGCGGGCCCGGGGCCCCACAGCGGAGAAGAGGTTTGCTATAGAGACTATCAGCAGCAGCAGGGAGAAGATGAGAAAGGTGTTTCTCGTTCCCATGAAAGGGATCAGGACCAAGACGGGCAAGAAGGTACCCAAGATACTGCCCAGAGTGGAGAGAGCGTAGATAGCCCCTGCCGTGTGACCAGTAGAGATCACAGACCGGGATTGAAGGCGAATGGCGAAGGGTGAGACGCAGCCTAGGAGAATGACGGGCACTGTGAACAGGAGGAGTATGCCCACGAATGAGCCTAAGAGCATGCCCAGCGAGTAGCTGTCGAAGCCCAAGTTGGAGTAGCGCAAGATTGGCCGTGATAGAAAAGGTATAAGGCCGATGGTGAAACCGGCCCAGGCAGTCAGTTGATAGAGTAGTTCGCGTCGAGGATACCGGTCCGCCAGGCGCCCACCAAGATAGTAGCCCACAGAAAGGTAGATCATCATCAAGCCTATCAGGTTGGCCCAGATCAGCTGTGAGTCGCCAAAGTAAGGGGATAGAAGACGGGAGGCGGACATCTCCACAGCCAGGACGGTCATGCCACTGATGAAGACGGTGGAGAGTAGTAGATAGTCCTTACGAGACGGTGTTTCTGCGCCGGGCATAGTGTGTGTATTATAGGTCATCCGACCAGGCAGAGCAAAGCTTCAGGGAACCTGGGCTTTTGCTGCGCAACGCCTTGGAAGGGGGTTCCTTGCCTATACGCGTTGAGTCTGCTATTATTCTTCTTGAACTCTGTGCACAACGCATCCCTATACTCCTGCTTTGTAACGTTTGAACCTGTGACTCGTTATCTATATTGAAGCAGGTTTGGCTTATGATGGCGGGAGATCTATGCACAGGCCCTGTGCAGAGGTTGTCGTTCGTCAGGCTATACAAGCAGACGCCCCTACTGGTGGTGCGTTGTACGGCCTATGTCTCGACGGCATCTGCAGGTGCTTCTGCCAGCGGTGCTTTATCCTACAGATTTGGGATGCGCCCTTGTTGGACTGTGTATTGGCGTTTGACCCATCTCTAAGCGGACCTCAACAGGGGGGAAGATGTACGCGCAGAGACTTTTCAGTAAGGTGGATCAAGTAGAACGGTTCCCATCTGAAGCCTTCGATGAAGCAGCCCTGGCGGTGATTGCCCTCGAGGAAATGCTTAGTTCTTTCCTGGAGGTGATCATTCTGTCCATGGATGCCACTGAAGGCTCGATAATGCTTCTACATGAGGGTCGTGAACTCCTAACCATTACCTCTGCCAGAGGTCTGGGCAGGGACATCGTTCGGGGTACAAAGAGACATCTCGGAGAGGGGATATCCGGTTGGGTGGCTCAACACAAAGAACCCCTCTTGTTGGTAGGGCCGATCAAGAACTCCCGTTTCTCTGGAGCAGGACGCGAGATCAAGGATGCGCTGTGTGTGCCCCTTATGGCGACGGATGAGGTGATGGGCGTCCTGTCGGTCAGCAACAAGAGGGGCAGCAACTTCAACCAGGGTGATCTGGATAGGTTGGTGGCCATGGCCCGGCCAGCGGCCAGGATGATAGACCTGACTCTGGCGCAGCGAGAGATGGACGCTGAAAGCCGCGCTTGGGAACGGAAGCAGTTGGCACAGGAGATTCACGACGGCCCGATGCAGGAAATGTCATCGGTGATCCTGCTGATGGAGCTATACAAGAAGATCTTGAAGAATGATGCGGAGCGGGCGAGTAAAGAACTCGCTACAGCCAAAGAGGGGGCGCTGGGCTGCCTTCAGGAACTGCGTCATTTCGTCTACGATCTTCGCCTAACAGACCTGGAAAAGCTGAGCCTGATAGACGAACTGAGACGGTATGCAGTGGAGTTTGAGAAGCGGACCGGCGTCGCTGTCAATGTGGTCGTCAGCGAGGGGAAGCAAGAGCTGCCCCTAGGAGTGAAGAAGAATCTATACCGCGTCGCCCAGGAAGCTTTGACCAACGTACGCAGACACGCCAAAGCCAGCAAGGTGGAAATACGTTTACAATGGGAAGAGGAGCAGCTGGAATTAAGCGTGACGGACGATGGTCGGGGCTTCAAGGTACAAGAGGTGTTGGATCGGCTTCAGGCGCAGAAGCGCTTCGGGATTTTGGGTATGCGAGAGCGCGCTTATCTTATGGGAGGGACTCTAGAGATACAGAGCACCCCGGGTGAAGGAAGCACTGTTAGGGTTATCCTGCCGCTGTGAGGTTGACTTTCCTAGGATTTTGAGTTATAATTGCATGTGATTTGGGTGCGGGTGTAACTCAGTTGGCAGAGTGTCTGCTTCCCAAGCAGAATGTCGTGGGTTCGAATCCCATCACCCGCTTCGCTTAAGCCGCCGTGTCCAGGGCGGCTTTTCTTTTCTACCGCTACTGTCTGTGGGGTGGTCTTCGCTCCTGGCGATAACATGATGCGGCCCCGATCGCACGAGTCCTGTGGAAAAGCAGACTTCCTGTGCGGGACACCCCCACGTTCCCCTGAACCCCCGCTTTGTTCATTTGTGTGCAACACTACTGGAGTGCAGGGGCTGAGATCCTTCACGAATTAGCCAAATAGCTCAAGCTCACCCGCGGGTACAGCGCGAAGCTTCTCGGTGACCTGTGTAGCCGTGCCTGTCAACATCTCCAGAGAGTCGATGGCCCTCTCGTGAGTGAAACGATAGGAGTGACCTACCATGGCCAGCGTGGCAATAATCTCGGCATCTTTCCTCACGGGAACGGCAATGGCATTGGTGCCCACTTTGAACTCCCCAAGGGAGGTGGCGAAGCCCTCCTCGCGAACGGTCTGCAGTTGGCGGCGCAGCTCGCTGCGATCGGTGATGCTCTGCGGGGATGTGGAAATCAATCCTTTGTCGAGGTACGCTTCCAGTTCGTCCTCTGGCATGTGTGCCAGGAAGACTTTTCCAGTGGAGGTGCAATGCAGGGGAGCACGTGGTACCCAACCCACCGATTCCATCAGATGCGGACTCTCCACCTGCAGGACGTTAAGTCGGTCGTCGCCAGCTCGTACCCCCAGATAGGCCAGTTCCCCTATGGTATCCGACAGGTAACGCAGATAGGGGTGGGCAATTCGCAGTAGCGCATGACTATTGCACACGGTGTAGCCCAGCTCCACCAGCCCAAGTCCCAGGCGGTACCTGCGTGTGCGGGGGTTGCGTGCCACTAACCCTACTTGTTCCAGGGAGGTGACCAGGCCGTGCACGGTGCTCTTGTGCAGGCCCATACGTCGACCCAGCTCGGTGACGCCAAGCTCTGGTTCCTCAACGCTGAAGGCCTTCAGAATCTTCGCTGCTCTCTCAATACTTTGTACGCGCATGGCTCCTATCGCTCCTCTAGCCCGGACGCAATATGCGTCGGCCGCGCACCCAGCGGCCGATCGCTTACTCCGCGGGCGTTACTATTTTCTATCCACAACAATCAAGTCGGATTTATGGCAAGCGCTGCCCGCCACCTGAAATATCAGACGGTTGGCCGGCAGCGCAGAAATCCGGCCTGACTGCAAGGAATTCATCGCAAAATCGATGGGCAGTTCCCAAGTATGTATTATAGCGGTCTTGACCTAATTGTCAAGTGGAAGAGGGGAAGGGGTGCATCCCACGTCTGTAGGGCAGATGTCTCAGGTGAACGACACCTTCTGGCCGGTCCCTTCACCTGACAAATGCCAAGAGTCAGTACCTCACAAGTCACGTGTGCATCCATAGGCTGGCAACCCGAAGCATCCCTGTCATTCTGAGCGAAGCGAAGAATCTCGCTCCCGCAAGTAAACAGCTAGATTCTTCCCTTCGATTCAACTCAGGGCAGGCCCTTCGATAAACCCTTCGACCGTGCTCAGGGCAAGCTCAGGACAAGCTTGCTGCGCTCCTCGGAATGACGAGTTTCGTGCAGGCTGCTTCCGATTCCCAGGGCGGCGCGCGGCGCCACTCTCCTACAACCTGGCCAGAGCGCGGTTGTGCGATAAATTAATCGTAACGTTTTGGCTAGTTTTTCGTTATATATGGTAGAACGCCTCTTGAAAGTAGTGGTGAAAAGGCGGTAAATGGGTCTTCTGAAGGGAATTTGTTCGGCGAGGCCGTACACGGCGACGACCAGCGAAAGAGCTGGCCGCTCAGTCCCTGCCTTGACACGTCTACAGATAGTTCCTCTTCGGCCGGTTTGCCCCACGGACGCGGGTTACGCCCCCGCGAAGGCGGCAAGGCCATCGCTCCATTGTCTACATAGCCCGCCTCTGCCCCTTCCAACAGCTCCGTCCCAGCTGTGGACGAGCGTCCGTGGCAACGTCACTTTCCTCCCAGGGGTCACCTGGGAGGACATCTATCCCAAGGAGCCAGCCCCTGGACCTCCCCGACATCCCTGCGATTGGCTGACCTGCTGATCGCCGGCAGCGGAGGCCCAGACACACATTCCAAACTGAATAACCTTAAAACTTTTGGTGCAACATGAAGTTGTATGATAATGTCAAACATAAAGCAATCAAA
>JBFFDV010000143.1:0-6948 GCA_041559215.1 Anaerolineae bacterium
AAGCCGGGGCTCAGCGAGTGATCACCTTTGTCAAGATTGTGGATGCGGTGGGGGGCACGACCATCGCTGAGAAAGTAGCCAAGTATCGAGGATCATGATGGGTAAAGAGAGACAAACGGTTTTCAGCCAATCCCATGCTCATGTTAGAGTGCCTCTAGGCAGGAGCATCGTTCATCTCTTACGCCGGTATGCCCCCCCGCTGGTTCTCATCCTCTCCCTGTTCATCGCATGGCAGGTTGGAACCTGGCTGGCGCAGGTTCCGAAGTGGTTGCTCCCTTCGCCTTGGCAGATCGTTGTGGCCGGGGTGGAAGCGTTGGATCTCTTGGGTCCTCACACCTGGCAAACCTTGAAGGAAACCTGGTTGGGCTTGGGTCTCTCGCTGATAGTTGGCTTGGGCCTTGCTTTGCTGATAGATTTCTCGGCCTTGCTGCGGCGCACGCTGTATCCATTGCTGGTGGCTTCTCAGACAGTGCCCATTCTGGCCCTTGCCCCTCTGCTGATCATTTGGTTTGGCTACGGCATACTGCCCAAGGTAATCGTCGTGGCTCTAGTTTGTTTCTTCCCCATCGTGGTTAGTACAGCCGATGGCCTGCGTGCCGCCGACCCTGATCTGATATCTTTACTCAGGGCTATGGGGGCCAACCGACGGCAAATCTTCTTCAAAGTTCGTTTTCCAGGAGCTCTGCCCTCTTTCTTCTCTGGCTTGAAAATCGCCATCACTTATAGCGTGGTGGGGGCGGTTATAGGTGAGTGGGTGGGGGCGAGTCGTGGATTGGGCATCTTCATGATCCGCTCCTCCAAGAACTTTCTGACTGACCGCGTTTTCGCTGCCATTGCCGTGACCTCACTCTTGAGCATCATCATGTTCGTCGTCGTTATGGCTTTGGAGCGCGCTCTGCTTCCCTGGTATTACGCTCAGCGCGGGGAGGTTTGGGAGGAGATATAGATCCTTATTCTAATACGATGGGTTCTCAGTAAGCTTACTAAAATAAGGGAGGGAGGTAATGTTTAGACGAGATTTCTACAAGCTGACACCATTTCTTCTGATTCTGGTAGTTGTGAGCTGTCAAGCGGGTCAACCCGCGGCCACAATGACCCCTACATCGGCTGTGGTGATGTTGGACTGGTTTCCCAACACCAACCATACCGGCCTCTATGTAGCGCTGGATAAGGGGTGGTACGCCGAGGAGGGGATCGCAGTGGAGATCGTTGAGCCAGCCGAGGGGAGCACACTAATTCAGGTAGTGGCTGCAGGCCAGGCCGATTTCGCCATCAGTTACCAGGAGGAGGTCTCCAACGCTCGTGCTCAGAATATCCCCATCGTGTCCGTCGCAGCCGTTATCCAGCATAATACCTCTGGTTTTGCCAGTCCTCAAGACAGGGGAATCACTCGCCCAAAGGATTTCGAGGGCAGGAAATATGGTAGCTGGGGTTCGCCCACTGAAAGGGCAGTTCTGGATGTATTGATGAGTTGTGATGGTGGCGATGTGAGTGAGGTGGAGTTCATCGATATCGGTTGGGCGGACTACTTCACTGTTGTTCAGCGCGACGTGGACTTTGCCTGGATATATTACGGTTGGACCGGGATTGAGGCCGAATTGCGGGGCATGCCTCTGAACATTGTGATGCTAAGCGATTGGACCCAATGTGTGCCCGACTACTACACACCGGTGATCATCACCAGTGAACAGAACATCTCTGAGGAACCTGACTTGGTTCGCAGGTTCATGGGGGCCACTGCCAAGGGATATGAATATGCCATCGAGAACCCCGCAGAAGCGGCCGACATCCTCCTGAAATACGCTCCGGAAAGCAACCCAGATCTGATGCGGCGGAGCCAGGAATGGCTTAGCCCGCATTATCAGGCGGATGCAGCCAGATGGGGCGAGCAAAAACTGGAAATATGGCAAGGCTACGCCGACTGGATAGCTGATCGTGGCCTATTGCCTCGCTATATTGAGGCCGAGGAAGCCTTCACCAATGAGTTCCTACCGTGATACAATAAGCGATATAGAACTGCGTGATATACATAAGGCCTTCCGTGTAGATGGGAGGATAGTGACCGCCTTGGCTGGGGTTAATCTGACTGCCGCGAAGGGAGAGCTTGTTACCCTTATCGGTCCTAGCGGCTGTGGTAAGAGCACTCTGCTCAATATAATCTGCGGGTTGACGGAACCGGACTCGGGAGAGGTTCTGTTCGACGGCCAGCCGCCTAGGCAGAGGACGGGCATGGTGGGCTATATGCTGCAGAAGGACCTGCTTCTGCCTTGGCGCAAGGTCTTGGATAACGTCATCCTTGGCCCCGAAATTAGCCGTTCAGACCGCAAAGCGGCACGGCAGGAGGCTTTGCGCCTGCTGCCCCTCTTCGGATTGGACGGATTCGAGCATGTCTATCCAGCCACCTTGTCGGGCGGAATGAGGCAGCGGGCGGCTTTGCTGCGCACCTTCCTATGTCAGCGAAACGTGATGCTTCTTGACGAACCCTTTGGCGCCCTGGACGCCCTCACCAGGCGCGAATTACAGCAGTGGTTGCTTGACGTCTGGGAGCGGTTCCGCCAAACGATTCTGTTTGTCACCCATGATGTAGATGAGGCGCTTTACCTGGCCGATCGTGTATATGTGATGACCCCACGCCCCGGCAGAATCAAGCTGGAACTACATGTTCCCTTGCCACGCCCCCGCCAGCGAGATATGATCACCTCAAATGAGTTCATGGCCATGAAAGGAGAATTGCTGAGCTCCCTGGGGGCAGGCTAGGTAGTCGCATCGTTCTCGTTTGCAGGAACAGCTGGAATCGATCAACCAGTAGCCTATGCTTTACGCGAGCGCAGGGCGGTACATGCTACTGGTCCGACCAACTCGCTGCTCGGCAGCAACAGCCTTCGAGCCACGGAGACGAATTCCGCTTCTTTTATGACCTCTTTTGGCGCTGCGTGGGATCAGGTCTCTGGCTCCACAACCCCCTCTGGGGTACGTCTGCTTCGCACCCATCACTTGGGTCGCTACTGGTTCCAATAGTCGCAGTCTCATGGGCAGCCATGTTCCCAACACTCACTAGGAGCAACTGGACAGTCATTGAGTGCATGCCCCTGAGTTCTTCGGGATGCCTGTCTTCTGGACACTCCAGCGCCCAGGATCATCTGAGGCGGTTTTGGGCTTGTCAGGACCATGCTACCGAATGCGCGAAGGTCAATTTGACAAAGGGTATGAGTTGTGTTATCATAATTCTTAGTAACTAGTAGGAATTAGACGATGAAGCTTTCTGCCAGGGAACAGTACGGCCTCAGGGCCATGATAGAGCTGGCCCGCCGGTATGGCCAGGGTCCCGTGTCTTTGAACGATGTGGCACAGGCTCAGGAGATTTCCTTCCCTTATCTGGAGCAGATAGTGCCTCTCCTCAAGGATGCGGGTCTGATAGAGAGCACTCGAGGTGCCTACGGCGGCTATGTGCTTAGCCGTGAGCCAAATGAGATCACCATTGGCGACGTAATTCGGGCCTTGGAAGAGGGTCACATTATACCTCTGAAATGTATCTCCATCGCGGAGACAAGCGATCCCTGCGCCCGGCAGGAGACGTGTATGGCGCGCGATGTGTGGAAGAAGATGCATAATGGCATCGTTGAAGTCCTTGATTCTACAACGTTGGCCGATCTGACAGAGCCCGTCAGAGTGGCCTGATTAGTTTGCCTGCTAGTCCGGCCCCTTTTGGATGGACGCCGTATTAGATACACACAATAATGGAGGTGTGATGAGCGAAAGGAGAGTGGTTTATCTCGACCATGCGGCTACGACGCCTGTGGACCCGCGGGTGGTGGAAGCCATGCTGCCCTACTTCACCGAGCGGTATGGTAACGCCTCTGCAATCTATTCCCTGGGGCGGGAGGCACGCCAGGCTCTGAACGAAGCTCGGGCTGACGTGGCCGAGATATTGAACTGTAGCCCCAAGGAGATAATCTTCACCAGTTGCGGTACCGAGAGTGATAATCTGGCGATCCGGGGCGTAGCTTGGATGAACCGCAAGCGAGGTGATCATATCATCACGTCTCCCATCGAGCACCATGCCGTGAGCCACACATGTGAACAACTGGGGAAGCAATTCGGCTTTGACGTCACTTACCTGCAGGTGGACAAGTATGGACGCGTGGATCCAGGGGACGTAGAAAGGGCGATCACCGACGGGACAGTTCTCATCAGTATCATGTACGCCAATAACGAAGTAGGTACCATCGAACCTATTGCCCAGATAGGTGAGATTGCGCGAAGGCACGGGATACCCTTCCACACTGATGCGGTGCAGGGCGCCGGTGCGCTAAGCCTGGACGTGCAGGAACTCAAGGTTGATTTGCTTTCCCTATCGGCCCACAAGTTCTATGGTCCTAAAGGAGTAGGGGTGCTTTACGTCAGACAGGGTACAGAACCCCTGCCCGTGCAAACGGGGGGCGGCCATGAGAGCAACCGGCGTGCCGGAACCGAAAACGTGCCCTACATCGTGGGCCTGGCCACGGCTTTGAAGCTAGCTGAGGAACGACGAAAAGGGGAGAGCCGAAGGCTCACAGAACTGCGAGACCGTTTAATAGAAGGGGTTCTTTCTTCCATCCCTCATTGCCAGTTGATGGGGCATCCCAGTGAGCGGCTGCCCAACAACGCCAATTTCGTCTTTGAATACGTGGAGGGAGAAGGAATATTGCTTGGCCTGGATATGCAGGGCATCGCTGCCTCCAGCGGATCGGCCTGTGCTACTGGATCAGCAGAGCCATCCCATGTGTTGCTGGCTATGGGTGTCCGGCCGGACATAGCCCATGGTTCGCTACGTTTGACCTTGGGCCAGGAGAACACCGAGGAGGATGTGGATCGCGTACTAGAAGTCTTGCCCGGCATAGTGGAGCGTTTGCGGGTCATGTCGCCACTATATGCGGGTTGAGCGGCTGATTAGTATTCAGGGAGGATAGAATAAGTATGTACTCCGAACTAGTGATGGAACATTTCACGAACCCCAGAAATGTAGGGGTTATTGAGGATGCTGATGGGGTGGGCAAGGTAGGGAATCCGCTGTGCGGCGATGTGATGGAGATGTTCATCAAGGTGGAGGACAATCGGATCGCGGATGTCAAGTTCCGCACGTTCGGTTGTGGCGCAGCCATCGCCACGAGTAGCATCGCCACAGAGATGATCAAGGGTAAGTCGATAGACGAGGCGGTTCAGCTTTCGAACAAGGCCGTGGCTGAAGCGTTAGGAGGGTTGCCCGCTCAAAAGATGCATTGCTCCAACCTGGCCGCTGACGCGGTCCGCTCCGCCATTGGGGATTATTGGGCAAAGCAAGAGCAGAAGAAGTAGAAGCAGGTCTGGAACCTGCCCTGGAAGGGATAGAATTGCCGCGGGGTTGTCGTCGCCATCGGGCGTTTGGTGCGTATCTATCGGCGGCCGAAGGATTGTATTCTCTCTAATTACAAGCGAGGTTAATAGGCTGTAGCCCTCAGGACAGTGCCTCGTCGAGCAGATCCCACAAGTCACGCACATCAACGAAAACGCCAGTCTCGTTGGCCAGGCGGCTCGCCCCTCGCAAGAGCGTTGGCTCGCAGGTCGGACATAGGGTGATGATGTTCTCCACACCTAGTCTGAGGGCATCACGAACCCGATTCTTGGCAACCTCTACAGAGAGTTCCTGCTTTATATCGGCCACACCACCGCCACCACCACAGCACGTGGAGAAGATCCGGTTATGCTCCATCTCCACCAACTCTACCCCTAGGGCTTGCAGGATAGCTCTGGGCTCCTCGAAGACGCCCAATATGCGGCCCAGGTGACAGGGATCATGGTAGGTGGCCTTCAGGTTCAGTTGACGAGGGTTCAGCTTCTCTATCCTCTCGGCTACAGCGACGATGGCGTGCTTCACGTTCAGGCCATATCTCTCTCTCAGGGTGATGGTGCAGGTGGGGCATAGGGTCAGAATCTCTCCGTCTAAATGCGGACCGTATGTTTCCTCGAACCGCTCCTGAATGCTCTCAAACTCCGGACGGAAGCCAGTTGCCCCCACAATGTAGCCGCAGCAAGCCTCATCGGCAACCAGGGGGTCTATGCCGCACCGTTCCAGCACGGAGATGATGGTCTTTACCTCGATAGGCTTGCTCTGATAGAGGCAGCCCAGATAAAGTGGGATGGTGCCTTCCCTTTTGATGACAACAGGCCGGTCGAACAGGTGTTTCTCCTCTAGGATCTTAAGGGCCTTTTCCCTGTGTTCAGGTGCATACAGATCTTCCTCCACCATCTGCTGGCGAAGAAGGGTGAAGACATCGAGATTGTTTAGGGCACATCGGGCCTCACAATAGCCGCAGAGGAGGCAATCCTCCAGAAGGTGCTGCATCTCCGCTGAGGGTTCGACGATGCCCTCCAGGAGGCCCCGAGCGATCATCATCTTGCCTCGGCTGGAATACGCCTCCAGCCCTTTGAGACGGTAGATGGGGCAGTCCGCTATGCAAAAAGCGCAACGGGTACGATTGCAGGTATAGATGTCTTCCGCGTATTGTTCTAATTCTTTGTTATCCATCGCGATTCGAATTTCTTGCCGGGATTGAAGATGCCACCGGGATCGAATATCTCTTTGATACGTCGCATGTAAGCGTAGCTATCTCCATGTTCCAGTTCGCTGAAACCGCCCAGGCGGTCGCCGTCGCCTATATAGGAACTCATCGTCCCTTCCATCTCGACCGCCATGGCGCTCATCTCCTTGACATAGTTATAGAAGTTGGCCACGTTTTCCTCGCTGGAATCGTCGACGAAAACGGCAAAGCTGATACTGGCTGTGGGCTTGTTGGGTGCTTCGTTGTATACGGTCATACCCAGAATGTCTTGCTCGCATCTGGCAGCGATTTCCAGGAAACGCTGATAAGCCTCCTCCACCCTCCCGATAGGTAGGCCCAGATCTGCTGCGCCGAACTTCTTTTCCCGTTG
>JBFFDV010000144.1:0-6889 GCA_041559215.1 Anaerolineae bacterium
ACAGACTGAGGCTTGACCCCAATCGCCGCGCAAGGCCGCTTGATCGGCGTTGCGCAGCAAAGGCCCGGGGAGCACGAGAGGTGTCCCCTCGCCCCGCATTCCCCACACAGATTGAGGCTTGACCCCAATCGCCGCGCAAGGCCGCTTGATCGCCAAGAAGTAACAAGTATACAAAAGGAGCCGCCTGTGAACACAGGCGGCTCCTGTCAGCGTACCCAGAACTGCCAAGGCTCCTAGGGGTAGGTAATCTCCTCCTCTACCTCACCGGTGAGTAGATATCTTCTCAAGTCCTCCCTCGCCTTATCGAAGTGGGCCATCAAGGGAGCATCCGACTCCTTGATCATCCCGATGATGCGTCTGCCACAAGCGGAACAACCCAGAGAAGCCCTATAGCTACCAGGGTTGCAGCGCAGGCAGCCGCACAACCGTATCATCATCAGGGAGAAGGCCAGGGCATCTTCATGGATCTCGGGCAAATCGGCAACCCGCCTCACTAAGCTCTGCCACTGTCCGTCTCCTATATCTATGAGAGCCGGCACGCTCTCGTGAGGGAACAGCAGTTCAGTCCTGAAATATACGGTCTTCATTTCGGGCACTCACCTCTCATCTCTTCTACACGGGGAAAACATATACTACCGTCAGATAATAATTAGCGTGCAATCAACAAGCCTCCTCCTGCCCGAGAGAGATGGCCCTCCTTCGCACGCTAGATCAATCCGTACTATCCACTAGGGACCACTGTGCCTTTATAGAAAAGTGGGGTGAGACCGGAGTTCTCACGCCCACGGGAGATTGTACTCTATTATTATTTTACCACATTTTTGTCAACTTGTCAAGCATTTGTTTATACAGATTGAATAAGAATTCAATACCATACCACATATTGCGGTCATCGCTTCAGGATCACACTACATTTAGTAGCATATTCTAGACTCATATTTGGCTTTCTGACTTTCGACGCTTCGCTTTCTTGCCTGTTAGGTCGGTCAGCCTCGTGGGGACCCATCACCGTTACGGCGATGTATCAATCTACAGGCTCAAATGAGAAGACTTGGGCGAAACAGTGTTGCACGCAACTGGGCCACAACTCCTCCTCGATGCGCTCCGAACATAGATCGCACTTGAAGGCTATTCCCTCTTTCTCGTCAAAGAAGATCGCCCCGTAGGGGCAATCCTCCAAACAGAGCCTACAGCCGGTACAGCTAGAGGAGTCCAGCAGAACGATGCCATCCTGCCGCTGGAAAATAGCTCCCTCTGGGCAAGCCTCAACACAAGCAGGCGACACACAGTGTACGCACACGAGGGGCAAATAGTGGCCTTTTTCCTCTGCCTCAGCCCTCCTAGCATCGGCCCGAACTACTTTGATCCAACTGCCCTCCTCCGGTGGTAGGCCGTGAGCCTCCTTACAGGCTATCTCACAGGCGTAGCAGCCCATGCATTTCTTGACGTCAACAGCTAACATGCCTTTCATGACTCGTCACCCTCCCGTCGGTCTTCAGCTGGATATACCTTGCAGAGAATGCCCCGCGTTTGGATGGCCCCCACGAAGGGATCATAGGGTGGGTCGTTGCTGATCAGCACGTTGATGTTCGCTCGCCGGAACCCGTGAAGCGTTTCAACCCCCTCTTCCGGGAACCACCAGCCATAACTGACCATCACTACCCGCGGATCGATGTTCTCCGTGAGGTAAGCCTTTTGCTTGATCCGGCCTCTCTTAGTCTCGATATAAACCCAATCATCGTTGGCGATGCCCAACTCGCCAGCGGTGTGAGGATGAATCTCCATCAAGGGCTCGGGGAAGACTTGTCGCAAGATGGGTATCTCCCGATTCTCCGAATGGAAGAAGACCGGTATGCGAGACGTGGTCATGATCAATGGATACTCCTTAGCCAATTCCGGGTCGCTATGCGGCGTCTCTGGGGGTTCCTGATAGGCAGGCAGCGGATCGTAACCCCAATCGGCAAACCGCTGGGAGTATAGCTCCACCTTGCCAGAGGGGGTCTTAAAGCCCTTCTTCCTGTATTTGCGATATTCCTGAGGGCCCTGGAGATAACCCAGCCGCTTGAACTCCTCGAAGGTTATGCCCGCAGGTTCGAGGATGTAATCCAAAGACTCCTCGACATCATCCCAGAAATACTCCTCAAAACCCATACGCTTCCCCAATTCGTTCATGATCTTCTGATCAGACCAGGCCTCCCCTACCTGAGCCACCTTTTGGCGAACCCACAAGAGTCCGCACCGTTGCCAGTAGTTGCCGATGTCGTTCAATTCCAGATAACTGGCAGCAGGAAGGACGACGTCGGCCAACTCCGCCGAAGGCGTCATGAAGAGGTCAACCACCACCGAGAAGTCCACCTTCATCAGCGCCCGGTAAGCCTCCTCCACGTTGGGCAAAGTCACCAACGGGTTGGTGCCATGGAGATAGAGGAGCTTGATGGGATAAGGCTTTTCCTCCAGAATGGCCTTGACCACCAGTTGGGGGGCGAGGGTCTGTCCCAGAACCGCCAGCTTGAACTGATCGGCGCCGAGCATCTTGACCTGCTGCTCTGGTGGCAGCTTATCGGGGAGCATGAATCTAGTGGATTTTAGAACGGGTGGCGGGGTCCAGTTGCGGTCTCCCCCCGGCACATCCAGGTTACCCGTGACGGCCCTCAAAATGGACATGGCACGAGCGGTCTGGACAGAATTGATATTCTGCTCCCAGGCCACCCCCCACTGGATGGAAGCCGGTTTGGACGTGGCATACAGTCGAGCGGCCGCGCGTAAGGTCTCGGGCGGCACCCAAGTAATGCGCTCCACCTCTTCGGGTGGGTACTCTCCAACGCGCTCCTGTAGCTCGTCGAAACCGACCGTCCAATCCCTGACAAAATCCTGATCGTAGAGCTCCTCCTCGATAATGACATTCAACATGCCCAGGGCCAAGGCCAGGTCGGTACCGGGCCTGAGCGGAACCCAGATGTCGGCTCTAGCAGCCATGGGCGTGTACCGGGGGTCAATGACGATAAATCTGGAGCCTCTGTCCAGAGCCCTGAGGAGCTGAGCCCCGCAAACCCCATCAGCGCTGGTGGTAACCACATTGTTGCCCCACATCATGATGCAACTCGGAGGGTATTCGTAGTCAGGGATGGGATAGAAGCCATGCGTCAGATGAGAGGCGATGACGCGCGGATAGTAGCACAGGTACCCAGCGGCCATGACATTGGGGGTCCCAAATACATTAGCCAGTCGCCAGAGGAAATATTCGTAGTGGCGATGGGTGCCCTGGCCGAAAACCACCGATTCGGCGCCGAACTTCTCCTTGGCCTGCAGCATCTTCGTGGCGATGAGGTCCAGGGCCTCGTCCCAGGAGATCCTCTTCCACTTGCCCTCTCCCCGCTCGCCGTCCCTAAGCAGGGGATATTTCAAGCGATTGGGGTTGAACAGCTTGTGCAAACCTGCCAACCCTTTGGAGCAAAGGGTGCCGCGGTTTATGGGGCACTCGGGATCGCCCTCTATGCTTACCGGCTTTCCATCCTCCAAGTGGATCAGTATCCCACATCCCCCGTGATCCATGCGACAACAACTTCTAACGATCTCTTCACTCACGTGCGCTTCGGTAACCATTTGCCCCCCTCCAGGAGTCATTATCGGAGAACATCCCTAATATTCGGCGTCCATTATACCGCAAGATGGTGGCCATCTGCAAGCAGAATCTGGCCTTATTGGCTGAGTCGAATACTAGTGGAGCACGTTCTAGGTGAGCATAAGCGTAAGTTGACGCTCACCTCACAGCGAGGCGGCCAGCCAATCTGCACCAATAGGTATGACCTGAGCTACCGTAGCCCAGGGGAAGCGCCCAGCCGTTGTGCGACTGACTAGTTTGAGAAATAGGCCAATAGGGCGTATAATTGCTCGAGAACTTGACGATGAAGATCCTGGTCACAGGCGGCGCCGGTTATATCGGGAGCGTCGCCGTTGAAGAACTAATCAAAGCTGGCTATGAGGTCGTCGTCTACGATAACCTGATACAGGGGCACCGCGAGGCGGTGCATCCAGAGGCGGTCTTCGTGGAGGCGGATCTGGCGGATCGGCAAAGATTAGGCATCGTGTTCCGAGAGCACAACATCCAGGCGGTGATGCACTTCGCAGCTCACAGTGTGGTCTCTTTCTCCATGGTCGAACCCTTGCGATTCTTGAGGGACAATGTGGGTAACGCGCTCAATCTACTGGAAGCGATGGCGGCCTACGAGGTAAAGCGATTCATCCTTTCCTCCACGGCCAACGTTTATGGCGATCCAGAACGCGTGCCAATCCGCGAGGAAGACCGGCTGGCCCCGAGCAGCCCTTACGGCGAATCGAAGCTGATGATCGAGAGGATATTGCACTGGTGCGAGGTGAGATACGGCCTCCGGTACGCCAGTTTACGGTATTTCAACGCTGCTGGCGCCTCACAAGCTTACGGTGAGGATCACGATCCAGAGACTCATCTGATACCTTTGGTGATGAAGGTCGCGCTAGGACAGAGAGAGCGCCTGGACATCTACGGTGATGACTATCCCACCCGAGATGGAACTTGTGTGCGCGACTATATTCACATAGTGGACTTGGCACAGGCCCACATCCTGGCCCTGGAAGCATTGGATGACGGCAGTCGCATCTACAATCTGGGGAATGGTGAGGGTTTCACTGTGCAAGAAGTCGTGGTCGCGGCACGGGAGGCGACCGGGCACCCCATTCCCGCGATAGTAGCTCGCCGAAGACCAGGCGATCCGGCAACGCTGGTGGCCAGTTCAGAAAAGATAAAACGTGAACTGGGATGGGAAGCGCGATTTCCCAACCTGAAGGATATCATCGCGAGCGCCTGGCGCTGGCACCAGGCCCACCCTCAAGGGTATGCCGAATGAGAATAGGGTGGCCCTCAATCAGAGCTCTGGAATCAGTGCGGCAGGCTAGTCACTCGTAGGAGGAATGATGGCCGAGGTCATCAACTACCCCTTCCTAGCCATAGTGGGCCAAGAGGAGATGAAGACAGCACTCGTCCTGGCGTCGATCAATCCGCGGGTCAGGGGCGTGCTTCTCATGGGTCCCCGAGGCACCGGTAAGACGACGGCTGCCCGTGGTCTGATGGACTTACTCCCGCCTGTGCCCCGCAGTGTCTGTCCCCATGGCTGTGAACCCCGACTGGCGGCTATCTCGATGGAATACGTCTGCCCCGAATGTGCGGCCAGGCTGGAGACTGGAGAGGATATCACCTACCTTGCTCCCATGCAGTTGGTCGAACTTCCCCTTAACGCGAATATGGATGATGTGATAGGGGGCCCCAATCCAAGGATTGCGTTGGAGCAGAGTCGCTGGCAGTTGCAACAGGGTGTGCTGTACTACGCCCACAGAAATGTGCTGTATGTGGACGAGATAAACCTTCTGGATGAAGATATTGTGAACTGTATCCTAGACGCAGTATCGAGAGGGTACTATGTGGTGCGGCGAGGACGCTTAATAGGCACTTTTCCCTCCGAATTTCTTCTGATCGGCTCCATGAACCCGGAGGAGGGTGTGCTACGTCCCCAACTCATGGACCGTCTGGGGTTACGAATTGTGGTATCGCCCTTAGCCGATCCTGGAGAGCGGCTGGAGATATATGAGCGAAATAGGCGTTTCTCTGACGATCCTGTGATCTTCGCCGCAGGTTACGCCGATCAGACGATAGCTCTGGGAGAAGAGATAGCACAGGCCAAGGACCTACTCCCCCAAGTCACCCTCCCACCCGGCATAGCGCAGGCAGCCATGAGGCTGATCAACGCTTTGAAGATCCAATCTCATCGCGCGGAGATAGTCCTCCTGGAGGCGGCCCGCGCGCGAGCGGCAGCCGATGGGCGCGCTCAGGTAAGCAAAGAGGACATAATTGCCACCGCTCCTCTGGCACTGCGCCAGAGGAGGAGCGATTTCATGGAGCGCTTCGTAAGGGACAGTCAAGAAGAGGACTTCGTGATCGCTAGCACTGTCGAAGAGATTCTTGGACAAGAGAAAGGCTAGATGCGCCTCGGGATCAACGGGTTTTTCTGGGGTCAGGAGACCACAGGCAGTGGCCAATATACCCGTGAATTGGTACATGGACTGACGACCATCCCAAAGGGACCAGAATGTCTGCTCTTCAGGTTGAGAAGCAACGGCGCGGAGAAGGAGGTCGCCGCCTTAGGGGGCAAGATGCAGGAGCAGTTCCTGAGTTCACCCATCCCTCTGACCGAGAACCTGTCCAAGCTTTGGTTCGAGCAAATCTCCTTCCCTCGTGCCTGCCTCGGTCAAGGCGTAGATGTGGCCCACATTCCCTACTTCGCACCACCCCTGCAAGCTAATAGCAAGATAGTGGTCACCATCCACGATCTCATCCCCCTGATTCTACCAGCCTATCGAGGCTCGATCCTAGTGCGCCTCTATACCCGTCTAGTCGCTGCAGCGGCCAGGAGGGCCACAGCGATAATAACTGATTCCCACTCTTCCAAGAAAGATATCACTGGTTTGCTGAGAATACCCTCAGACCGCGTGCATGTCATTCACCTAGCCGCCGCAGAGATGTTCAGACCGGTACGTGATCGCCAAAGACTGGACATGATTCGGGAGAAGTACGGTTTGCAGGGGGAATACATCCTGTATCTGGGAGGCTTCGATCAGCGTAAGAACCTGAGGACTCTGCTCGCCGCCTTTGCCTTAATGGACGATAGTTTGAGGGACAGGGCACGTCTTGTGATCGCCGGGCATCTACCGCAGGAAAACAGCCCCTTCTTTCCAGATCCCCGCCCGCTAGTAGAGAAACTAGGTCTGCGAGACAAAGTGAGTTTCGTTGGCTGGGTACCGGAGAGAGACAAACCAGCCTTGTACAGCGGAGCCACGCTATTCATATTTCCCTCCCTCT
>JBFFDV010000145.1:0-6853 GCA_041559215.1 Anaerolineae bacterium
AGCCACAGTGGGCGTCCCCATCAGGGCAGGAGTAGATGTGGCTGTGGGTGTTAGCGGAAGCGATGTGGGCACAGGTTGTGATGTGGCACATGCGACCAGGAGCAATATGACTAACGAAAGGCCGAATGCATGCCGCAAGAACCTCGTGTGAACCAACGCACCTCTACTGGTATGAGCCCGTGATTCTGGGCACAGGATTTCAATTTTCAGCGTTTCAGCGGGCCCAGGTGCTCAGGGAGTCACCTCTCTGTGTCTGAACCCCTTGATCTGACTGTGATGGACTTTCTCGTCATCCGCTTCCGCTTGCAGCAGACGTGCGATCGTAACCTTGTAGCGCTTGAAGCGCACTCCCCTGTCCTTGTCGAACTCTTCGGCGGGGATAGTCTCTAGGAAATCTATGAGCTTTTTGTGAGAATCCTCCACTGACGAAAGAAGGTCAGCATAGTCGTCCCTTTGGTATTCCGCGACCAAGCGCGCGTTGTAAACCTTCCAGTCACGGTCGTAGTAGGAGTAGAAGCTCGGAACCTTGCCAGCGAGTAGTTCTTTTGCGGCTTCCATGTTGGTGAAATCCCATCCCACAAGGTGGGCTAGCAGGTCCTTCGCGGACCAAATGCCAAGGAAGACCTCATCCTGTTTCTCCGCAGGTAATGAAGATGCCTCGTCGAGGATTCCTCTCCGTGTTTGAATTAGCTCCGAAATCAATTCATCCTTCTGTGCTTGGGCTTTGGGACTCATTGGTCCCCTCCTTCTCTCTAAGCACTAAAGCTTGATCGCGAAGGACCCTTCCAGCGGTATCTCGTCCAATGCGTTCCATCGCCCGGACGCATCCTTCCTGCCCAACACGCGATGAGCCGAACACCCACAGCGCCAGTTACTCGGCTCTGGACATCCTTTGATCGTTTTTCTCAGAGCTTTCAAATCGTCTTTACTCACGCGATACCCAATGTGATTGAAGGACTCGCTGCCCAAAGCCCCTCGCCTCGATTCCTCGTAGACAGCGATTCCAGCAAAATCACACTGGGAGCACTCTACCACCTGGAGCGTTATCTCATCCGAACGGCTATCGGGTGGTAGTTCGATCTTGAGGGCTATCCTCAAAGATTTGGGTTGTGAGCATTCGGGACACACAAATGGCACTTGAGCAATTCCTCACGCTGATCACGCCTCCGCCGCTGCCTCAGTATCAATCGAGCAAGCATCTTCCCACGTAATCAGCCGCGTTGGCACGCCGGGCGGAGGTTGCTCCTATGAAGGGAGCGCTAGCTCTCGCGGCGATAGATCACCCATGTTCAATCTGGCTTATCGCGGAGCAGCGCACGTCACCGATCGTCTTCCTGCTCAGCCAGCATGGCTTCGAGGCGCGCGGAATGGATGTGGCAGATAGCCACCGCTATCGCATCGGCCGCGTCATCGGGTTGGGGGACGAAATCGAGGCTCAATAGCATCTTCACCAACTGTTGTATCTGCTCCTTGGTGGCACGGCCGTAGCCAACCACCGATTGCTTTACTTGCAGAGGGGTATATTCGTGCAGAGGTACTCCCGCATCGGCCACCGCGAGGAGAGTCACGCCTCGTGCCTGTCCCACGCTCAGAGCAGTACGCACGTTCTTGCTGAAGAAGAGCTTCTCCACAGCGACAGCGCTGGGGTGATGCTGGGAGATAATATCTCCCAATTCTCGATAGATGGTCTGCAGACGCTGGGGCAGCGCCATCTCCTGCGAGGTGATGATGGTCCCGTAATCAACCAAAGTCAGGGCATCGTCTTCTTTGCTCACCAGACCATAGCCAGTGATAGCTGTACCGGGATCGATACCCAAGATTAACATGCTCATCTGTTCACAACACTGCTGCTCTGTCATCCTGAGGAGCCAAGCGACGCCTGCCCTGCCTGCGCCGATCTCAGCCGAAGGGAGCAGAATCGAAGGGAAGAATCTCGCCTTGTCGTGCGGCAACGAGGCCCTTCGCTTCGCTACGGGTGACCATTGTGATCTACCGGAATTACGCTTGCGCTTCCTCGTATTTGAGGACCATCTCGGGGGTAAGATGGAGATTGGTGTAAACCTGCTGCACATCATCCAGTTCCTCCAGCATCTCGATGATGCGCATTATCTTGAAAGTATCCTCTCCTGGTAATTCGGTCATCGCCATGGGCGTCATGATGAGTTCGGCCGAGTTTAAGGTAGCTTCTCTCTCTTCCAAAGCTTCCTTCACCTTCTGAAACTCCTTCGGTCGGGTGTATATCTCCAGAGTGTCATCATCGATGTTTACATCCACAGCTCCCTCATCAATGGCGAGCAAGGCTAACTCCTCAGGGTCCATGTCACCAACCTCAGCGATGATGAGACCTTGTTGCTCGAAGAGATAGCTCACGGCGCCGCTCTGGGCCATTTTGCCACCAGTTCGGTTAAGAATGCGCCGGATGTCCGCCACGGCTCGGTTGCGGTTATCGGTCACTGTTGCCAGCAAAATGGCTATGCCATGAGGAGCATACCCTTCATACATCACCTCTTCCAGGGCTTCGCCCTTTAACTCCCCCGTGCCCCGTTTAATGGCCCGCTCGATGTTTTCCTTGGGCATGTTGGCCTGTTTGGCCTTATCTATAATCAGGCGCAACTGGAAGTTATCTCTGGGGTCGCCCCCGCCTTCACGCGCGGCCATGGTAAGCTCGCGGGCGATCTTGGTGAAGAGCTGCCCTTTCTTGGCATCGCTGGCCGCCTTCTTGCGCTTTATGGTTGACCATTTCGAGTGTCCAGACATCCCATCACCTCCTTGGCTTAAGGGCTCATCAGAAGCATCCGCAACTGTCGGGCCGTCTGCACAGCCTGACCTTGCCAGTGATTGTTGGCGAAAATGAAAGTCTTATCCGCTTTCTCATCCAACTTGTGTATCTTCGGCACCCATTCCTCCAGTTCCTCATCGCTATAAGTGTAATCATACCGCTCCCAGGCTTCCTTGTGCTGCCACCACTTCTTGGCGTTGCGACCATGGAAGCGTACGTAAGCTATCGAGCTGGTAGCCACAGCGATGGGAGGGATGAGGCTCTTGAAACGGGGCTGATCAACGCAGCAAAAACCAAGATCGTTCTCCCGCAAGAGGTCGAATATCTCGTCACGAATCCAGTCACGATTCCGGAACTCGATCACCAGTGGTAAACTCCTCAACTGCTCACGAAAGAAACGCAGGTACTCCAGGCTCTCCTCATCGGGCCGAAAGGACCAGGGGAACTGAGCCAGAACACAGCCGAACTTGCCTGCTTCGATGAGCGGCTCCAGGGAATGGGCAAATTCGGAGAAGACTTCTTCATTCCCTTCCCTATTATGGGTCATATCCTGGTGAGCCTTCAGGGTGAAGGTGAAATCTTGCGGGGTCTTGGCCACCAATCTCTCCAGGGTGTAGGCGGTAGGCACCCGGTAATAGGAGAAATTCAACTCACTGACCTGGAACTCACGAGCATAGAATCCCAGCCAGTCTTTCTTTGCGGTTCCCTCAGGATAGAAGGGCCCTACCCAATCCTTATAGCTATAGCCGCTGGTACCGATGTAGATCATCTGTCAATGAATTCCCGAAGATAGCTATTGACCTTAGGCACGGGCTACCGATGCCATCCCCCTCCAGGCCGGGTATCTAGTTACCTGGATGGTTATTTCTTGTAACGGTACAGGATACGACCCCGTGCAGGATCGTAGGGAGACAGCTCCACCAGAACCCTGTCCCCGAGGAGAATGCGGATATAATACATCCTCATCTTCCCGGAAATATGCGCCAGTACCTCGGGTCCACTATCAAGTTTGACGCGAAACATAGCGTTCGGCAAAGCCTCAACAACTACACCCTCAGCCTGTATGCCCTTGGTCTTTTTAGTTCTCTCTTCTTCCCTCTTCTTCTTAGCCATACACTCTCCTGCCCTTCAAGGCTCACCAATCCTCATTCTCGCTTTCCATCTCTTCGCCCTCCTCCAAGATGAGCACCTCTCGCCAGCGCCCTCCGGCCTCCGGAGGCCCAACAATCCCTTCGTCTTCCAATTGATCCATGATCCTAGCCGCTCGGGGATAGCCTATGCGCAGACGCCTTTGCAGCAGAGACGTGGAAGCATGCTCTTGTTCCTTCACGATAGCGATAGCCTCTTGCAGCAGCTCATCTCGCTCCTCACTCTCCTCAACCCCTAGCCTTACCTCTCCCCACGGGGGAGCGATCTTCTCCACCCCCAGAGGGGTATCCTCCCTCCAGAATCTCACTACCCGTTCCATCTCTTCGTCGGAGACGAAACAACCTTGTATCCGCACCAACTTGGCCGAGTCAGGAGCCATGTATAGCATGTCTCCCTGCCCCAACAACGTTTCGGC
This sequence comes from Anaerolineae bacterium, assembly GCA_041559215.1. Classification (GTDB taxonomy): domain Bacteria; phylum Chloroflexota; class Anaerolineae; order UBA7937; family B3-Chlor; genus JBFFDV01. The sequence goes on from JBFFDV010000145.1 coordinate 4,344, forward strand.
CCCTCCAGTATCCAGGACCACCCTGGAATCCACCTGGGAAGTTACAGCAAAGGAGATACGTGCCGGGAAGTTCGCTTTGATGAGCCCGGTCACTACATCCACAGAGGGGCGCTGGGTAGCGATTACCAGGTGTATTCCTGTAGCCCGGGACATCTGAGCCAGGCGGCAGAGAATCCGCTCCACCTCATCGGGGGCCATCATCATCAAATCGGCCAACTCATCTATGGCCACCACGATATAAGGCAGGGGTCGCTCCCCTCGGGGCATCTTCTTCTCGTTGTAATGGTCTATATTGCGCGCTGCAGCTCGGGACAATATAGCATAACGCTTGTCCATCTCCGCCATCACCCAACGTAAGGCGTGGAGTACTTCTTCCATGTCCGTCACCACCGGGGCCGCGAGATGAGGAAGATTGTTGAAATGGATAAGCTCCACGGTCTTAGGGTCTATCAGCAGCAGCTTCAGTTGTTCTGGACCGTTGCTGAAAAGAAGACAGGTCAAGACGGAATTTATGCAAACACTCTTACCTGACCCGGTGGCCCCAGCTATTAGAAGATGTGGCATCATGCCCAGGTCCGCCACCACAGGCTGTCCCGATACATCCTGCCCCAGAGCTATCTTCAATCGGGAGTTCATGCCCTGAAACTCTTCCGATTCCATGACCCCCCGGAGCGATACTAGGGAGATTGTGTCATTGGGTACCTCGATACCCACGACGGAGCGACCTGGGACGGGGGCCTCGATACGGATAGGGGCAGCAGCCAGCGCCAAGGCCAGATCCTTGGACAGAGAGCTTATCTTGCTGACGCGTACTTTCCGGGATGTTATCCTTCCATCTCGGTCTCGCCGCTCGAAGTATCCCGGCTCGACGCCAAATTGAGTGACGGTGGGGCCTTGGTTCACCCCCACAACTTTAGCTGGGACGCCAAAGCTATGCAAGGTATCCTCTATTATCCTCAATTTGCGGCGCACCTCCGTTTCGCTGAGAGCCTGAAGTGAGAGCTCCTGCAGCAGTTCAAGAGAAGGAAGCCGGGCCTGCTTCACCCCTTCTCGCTCGGGAGAGGGTCTCGCTTCCTTCACTGGTTGCGGCGGAACCCCGACGCGTCTTTCTGCCTCCTCGATTACGCGTTTGGCGGGACGGGTCACCGCTGGAGGTCGCTCCCGAACCTCCTCTTCCGCTATTAACCTCTTCAAATAGGGGACCAGATACTCTTCATACAGTGCCGCTGCCCTTCTGCCAAGAGCTACTGCCTTATCCCGCATCTCCCAAGGGGAGATATCAGTGGCGAGGACCACTCCGAGAAAGGTCACCAGAAGAAAGACGAGGAAGGCGCCCATGTCTCCCAATGTAGTGTACAATGCCTCGCTGATCGCCCAGCCTATGTACCCCCCTCCGCCGCCCTCTCGGGCCAAAAGGAAGTGGTCTGGAACCAGGGAGAAGAAATGTAGGAGACCTAGCAAGGTGAAAAACAGGAGCAGCCCGCCCACGACTCTTCGTCGGCGAACCTCCAACAAGAACTCCAGGTTGCGCAGCAAGAGGGCCATCCCCAAGCCTATCATCGCCAGGACTACCAGGAACGCTCCCCAGCCGAAGGTCTGCCGCAACACCATGGACCAGGTATCTATCAGCAGCCCTTGAGCGTGACTCACGGAGAGCAAGTTCAGCAGAGTGATCCCCCCGACGGCCATCAGCAACAGGCCGACGATCTCCTCTCGCAGGCGTGCTTCCAGCCTTATGTGGAGGCGTTTCCAAAAAGGGGTTTTGCTCGACTTGGAACGTTTACGCGCCATACAGACCTATCTTAGTGTAGAGATCTCCTTGCCTACTCTTCGAGAGTGACCTCAACTAACCTCAGCATGATTATTATATGTCAGTTAGAAGCGATTGTCAAGAGGGATAGGACACACAAAGAACACCTTCCCCTTCAATGGCCATCCATTCTCGGGTGAGGCTGGCGGCTGCGGCGCTCACATATTTTCCGCGCCCTATCTCGGTCCTCTTCACCCTCACCTTTCTCCCTGTCTCCGATTCCTGAACATCCAGGGTCGCCAAGCCCCGGGCTGTACTGACCAGGAGGCTGTTCATACCTACGGCCAGGCCGGTCACCAGCATCGCAGGCAGTGATATCTCCCTCAGTTCATAAGTCATCCTGTCTACGATTGCGATCCGCTCCTCCCTGGCCACCCATACCTTTTCCTCTCCACTCAGCGGGAATAGCTGCAAACTTCGCACGAAAGGGCCCACGTCTAGCCTCTGAAAACGTCCCGTCTGCTTATCAAAAACCGACAGACCTCCACCTTCCCCATCCGCTCCACACCATATTCGGCGACCATCGGCGAGGAGGCAATCTATCTGTATAGGGTCCGGTCCTCCTCTGCAAAGGACCGATTTGCCTGTCATCATATCCAAGACCACGAGGCCTGAATCCGTCCCCAGCCATAGCAGTTCTCCATCAACAGCCAGGTCATTGATCATCCTGGCTTTCAACCCCCTCTCGGGAGTATAACCC
>JBFFDV010000146.1:0-6838 GCA_041559215.1 Anaerolineae bacterium
GAAGTAGAAATCGTAAAAGCTGAGGATTGCCCAGTATGCGGCACGAAACCATCCGCTCCGCTCATGCCCCTGAAGCACAGAATGGTTACTGAATTGTGTGCAAGAGAGGGCCGACGAACTTTCGTTATCACGCCGAAGCGAAACTTGGCACTAGATATAGACGAGTTGCACTCTCTTCTGGTAGGGGACGGTTTTGAGGTTAAGGTCAAAGCCGATCTGGGAATAACGTTTGACAGCGGCCGCGAGGGAATAGCAAGCATCTTGAAGAGCGGCATAATGATCATCGAGAGCGCGCCCGACGAAGAGGCAGCTCACGACTTGTACGTCAAGATAACAGACAGACTACAGATTGCACGCTCAAGTATTGAATAGACAACGCCAAGCCCCCATCAAGCCCGAGGCTGTCATCACGCGATCAGCTCGACAGGAGCGAACTGCACCGTATCCACCAACCCTCTGTTTGTAATGCGCAACTCAGGAATGACCGGCAGGGCCAGAATGGACATGGTCATAAAAGGGGAAACGAGGTCGCAACCCAATGCCTTCCACGCCTGAGCCAACGCCTGCACCTGCTCGTTGACTATCTCCACGGGTTCCTGAGACATCAACCCAGCGATGGGCAGCGGCACCAGAGCCAACACTCCGCCATCGCGCACCGCTATCATGCCGCCACCGACCTCAGCCAGCTTGTTGCCAGCAAAGGCCATATCGGCCTCATTAGTCCCCACGATAAGCAGGTTATGGCTATCGTGGGCGATGGTTGAAGCCACAGCTCCAGCCTGGAAATGGAATCCTTTGACGAATCCCAGTCCGATCTGGCCACTGGCCTTATGTCTCTCGACTGAGGCCACTTTGGCTAGGTCATCGTCCACTGATGCAGCGACGAGCCCACCTACCACAGGCCGCTCCATTAGCAGATTGCGGGTCACCACCTGCCCCCCAAGGACCTCGATAACCCGGACTGTGGCCTTGGTCGCACCATTTGGAGGCCGCACAAGGAAATCATCTGTCGTCAGGCGTCTGGGCAGGTGGACCGAGTCACGGGCAGATGCGGGGTAGCTGAATCGCGGTAGCTCGACCAGCATCCTCCCTCCCTCAGCTACCAGCAGACCATCAACCAGAACTTTGTCGACCTGCATCTCCTTCAGGTCTCGCACGAATATGATATCGGCGCACTTACCTGGGCTGATGCTTCCCAGGTCGTGGCTCAGATGAAAGTATTCAGCCACGTTGATGGTGGCCATCTGCACCGCGCGCACGGGTTCCAAGCCCTCCTCGATCGCTCGTCGGACGACGTGGTTCATATGGCCGACGTTGATCAGCGTCTCTGGGTGGGCATCGTCAGTGATCATCATTGCGTGGCGACTGTCTATCCCTGTCTCAGTAATGGCTCGGATGGTATCCTTCAAATCGTGCCAGGCAGAGCCCTCACGAAGCATAGCATACATCCCCAACCGCAATTTGGCGAGGGCATCCTCCTTGCGGGTTGATTCATGGCAGGAACTGATGCCAGCGGCGATGAAAGCCTGCAGGCCCCGATCCACATCGGGGATCGAGTAATGTCCAGTGACCACCTTGCCAGCCTCAAGGGTGGCTCGCAATATGGCGTGAACCGTCCCATCGGCATTCAGCACACCGGGGATGTTCATCATCTCCCCTAGTCCAGCCACATAATCCCACTTCATGGCCTCCTTTATCTCCGCTGGGCCGATGACCGCCCCCGCGTCCTCAAGTCCCGATAACGCTGGCACGCAGGAAGGCATAGCCAGATATATCTTGAGGGGCAAGCCTTGAGCTTCCTCCATCATCACCTTGATCCCCTCAACGCCCAAGACGTTGGCCAGTTCATGGTTGTCAATGAACACGGCGGTGGTGCCATGAGGCAACACAGCACGGGCGAATTGGGTAGGGGTGATCATGCTGCTCTCGATGTGCACATGCCCCTCCATCAGGCCAGGAAGCAGGAAATAGCCTGTCGCGTCTATGGCTTGCGTCTCTTCACCGACGGCGTGGCCCACGTGGCCGATCAAGACCACGCGTCCAGCCTTTATGGCCACATCAAGCCCCTCTTGGATCTCCGCCGTGTGGACGTTGACCAGCTTACCGCCACGGATTATTAGATCAGCCTTCTCCCGTCCCATGGCGGTGTTGACTAGGCTTCGAGTCACCTCCCATAGTTCCTTACGCCGGGATTCGTAAAGCTTCATGATATCGCCTTTCCGACAAATCCTGGGTATGGTAGATTCCCTATGACTCACTACACGGCATCCTTGAGAAACAGGCTATAGGGATCCTCAATACGCGTCTGCAGGCCTTCCAAGAAACGCGCGCCGGTCGCCCCGTCCAGGACCCGATGATCCACGGAAAGGGTGAGATAGATCGTCGGTCTGGCCACCACCTGACCGTTCTCCACCACAGGTCGCTTGGCGATGCGACCCGTAGCCAGGATCGCGCTCTGAGGAGGGTTAATTATGGCCTGAAACACATCCACGCCCAGCATCCCCAGGTTGGTGAGGGTGAAAGTACCCCCTGTAACCTCATCCAAAGTCAGCTTCCCAGCCGTCGCCTTCTCCGCCAGCTCCCTACGGGCCAAGGCGATCTTCGTAAGACTTAACTCATCTGCCCCTGCTATCACTGGCACCACCAACCCTTCATCCACAGCGGTCGCCAGGCCGATGTTGATCTCCTGATACAGGCGAATTCGCCCCTGCTCCCAGGTAGCATTGGCTAGGGGATGATCCCGCAACGTCGCCGCCAGCAGCTTGACCAATATATCGGTGTAGGTGAGTCGCACTCCCGCCTTCTCCTCGCAGATGGGCAGTAGTCTCTCCCTTAGCTCCACCAGTGCAGTGGCCTTCACTTCGACTCCCAGATAGAAATGGGGGGCAGTGGAGAAACTCTGGCTCATGCGTTCCGCCATCAGCTTGCGAACCGGGCCCACAGGAAAGAACTGCTCTTCGACAGCTAACCTTTGCCGTGCAGCCACGAAATCCAGGACATCCCTCTCCACGATACGGCCGCCAGGACCTGAGCCCGAGATCTCCTGCAAAACCGCGCCGTGCTCGCGAGCCACTCTCCGGGCAGCAGGTGAGGCCTTAATCTTTCCCCTTGCGACCGCAATCTCAGGTGCTGCTTTCCGACCCACTTCCACCGCGGCTAGTACATCTTCTTTGACGATCATCCCATCCGCGCCGCTACCTGTCAAATCTGCCAGACCTACGCCCTTATCGCGGGCCAGTCTCCTGGCGGCAGGAGTGGCCATGATCGGCCTGCTGATTGGCTGGGGCTTGGAAGGAACCTCTGTCACTGGAACTGCTTCACTTATGTCAACTTGGGGAAGAACCTCCGACACCTCCTCGCCCGGGGCGACGATATAGGCCACCACGTGCGCAATCGGCACCGTCTCGTCTTCCCCTATCAGAATCCTGCCCAGTATGCCCGAACCCGGGGATTCCACCTCCATGACCACCTTGTCCGTTTGCACCTCGAAGATTACCTCGCCTTTCTCCACCTCGTCCCCCTCCGCCTTCAGCCAGCGGACGATAGTGCCCTCCTCCATGGTCAACCCCAGCTTGGGCATGATCACCTCAATCACCTTGACCCTCCTTCTCGGACTCCACTCATCTGCCCTCAACCCTTTCTAATCAGCTTCAACTCGCCGCTCTCGCAAAATGCATCCAATAACCCTAGCCGTTTCCCAACCCCCACAATTGGATATTGAGCGTATTCCAAACAATCCGCCACCAGACTGGTGCCGACCTGGAAAGGCGGTCCAGCGGCAAGTGCGAGCATCTGAGCAAGCTGCCTTCGAACAACTTTTGAAATGCGGTCAGTCAGGATATCCCACGCCAGATAGAGCAACCAATGCCAGGCGTAGAGGGCTTGCGCAGTAATTAGGCACAAGCCCCAAGATACAGACGTTAAAAGGTAGGAGGGGACACCCTTCGACAGGCTCAGGGCAGGCCCCTCGTGCTCCCCAGGCTTTTGCTGCGCAACGCCATAGAACTTCCCCCCTTGCCCCATCCCATATCCTCGCACCATCGAGATGTTTCCCCCTCAACGGGCTTAAGTAGCTCATACCACACAACCTGAAAGAAGCCTCGCTCGGGGCGCGTGCGGTCCCAGGGCCTCACCCATTCGTGAGCGTGAACGCCCTTTCTTGGTCTAGCTTCGATCCGGGTCGCAGATTTCGGAATCTCGCCATCAGGACGCCCCAAAACTAGGCTTGCATCATGAAAGTGCGCCATACACCGGGGCAACCACCGCAACCACCTGAACATAGACCTGTTCTTACATCATCTCAACCCTTCAAGCACCTACGAATCAGCGCTGGCGCTCTCACCATTCAGAGAAAGCAAATGGAGGCAACAAATTCCCATTATGCTGCCTCCGACAAATAGATTCCAGGTATTTTTGATTCTTCTCCGGCGAATCCTGAACATCCCATGCTCGTCGCTCCCCTAATGAAGCGGGCATAGCAGATCAGATCCGCTTTGGAGAGACATAATCAACTGACCAACCTACGGGGACGATGCGATACCCTTTAGGCCTTGAGCACCGGCACCAACTCGGTGGTGAGGGTCTCAAAATAGCTGCGAGGAGGCACAGATGGATCGGTCCCGTAAGCCAGATCAACGATCTCGACATTCAGTTTCATACCTACCGCGTCAACGACGATAGTCTTGCCCTTTTCGGCCAAGACAGCCTCCCCCCGGTCTTTCATCTTGGCGCGCAGCACGTCATTGTGGTAGGCAAACTCGCTCATCAACACCTGGGTGACCGTCTGCACATTGTCCAGATCGGTCTTATCGAAGATCCATACCTCAAAGGCCGCAATCTTGTCGGGGCTTCCCTCACCTATGACCTCCGAGAAACCTACGCCGCAAGCCCCATAGAACTCGCCCTCAGGTTCCGCCGTCTCGATATTGAAGGAGGTATCATATCCGTCATCACCGAAGTGGTAGGTGGTGACGAAGTGTCCCACGGCTGCCTCTCCGGGTGCCTCCCAACGGGCCAATTCTTCTCTGGCAACTTCAGCGGGAACCACTGCTGGACGTCCCAGGAAACGATAAACTACTATGGCTATTACGGCCACTATCAGAAGGACAACAATTGAGACGCCACAGATAGGCAGCAATGAACGAGCCAAAGACGAGATCCTTGCAGTCAGTGGTTGGGGAGTGGGTTCGGGAGTTGGAGGCACCCCCTCAATGGAGATCTCTAATAGGTCCCCCAGTTCCCGCAGATTCTGCACTCCCTGGGCATCTCCTGAATCTTCACGCTCCTCGATGAGCACAGCCATGATCTCCGCAACCTCCTCCTCCTCAAAGCCGACCATACGGTCGCGAGCCAATTGACGGTCAAAATTGACGCTGTAGGAATCAGCGACCATGGAGACATAGGCCTCCTTGTGTTGCTCTCGCAGGTCATAGGGATCTGCATCCGTCCAACTAACCGGCCATATAAGCCAGCCGAAGACCAACCAGCCGACCAGGCATCCCACGACCAGACACACCACACCCGCAATGATAGTCTGCCGACCTATGAGTGCTGTTGCGTACTGCAGCATCCCTACCTCCCTTCGTCTCTGAACAATGGTTTGCCCCTTGATGTATTTATTTTACCACATTTCTGAGCGCTATACAAGCGCAAATAGGTTTCTTCGGTCAAACCGAAATAGCGCCCAAGCGGCCCTCATCAAGGCACCTTCACCAGAGGATCTTTGGTCGCCTGGCTCAGGATTTCCACGCCATCCCCCGTGATGACGACCAAATCCTCAATTCGTACGCCACCCCATCCGGGAATGTATATACCTGGTTCTATGGTTAGTGTCATCCCCGGGTGTAGCATGTCCCGAGAAGTCCTGCCAGCTGCAGGCTTTTCATGGACGGCCAGACCCACACCGTGCCCTAGGCCATGCCCAAAGTATTCACCGTACCTGGCATGGGTGATGATCTCACGAGCCAAAGCGTCGGCTTCTCGGCCGCTCATGCCTGGCCTTATCCCCTCTTCGGCAGCCAGTTGCGCCTTGAGCACGACGTCAGAGATTTCTTGAAACCTGTAATCGGGCTCACCGAGATAAAGGGTACGGGTCAAGTCAGAGTGATATCCCTCGAAGCGTGCTCCCACATCAATAACGATGGGCTGTCCGACCTGAATACTATCATCCGAAACTGCGGCATGAGGCATGGCTCCGTTAGGACCGCCAGCAACGATGATATCGAAAGCAGCCCCTTCGGCGCCATGGGTACGCATATAGACCTCTAACTCCCAGGCCAGTTGCTTCTCCGTCATGGCTGGGGCAATGATCTCCTTGATGTGGGCAAGAGCAGCATCACCAAGAGCCACAGCGCGCTTGATCGCCTCCAGTTCCTCCTCGTCCTTGAGAACTCGCATACCCTCCACCAACTCCTTTATAGGGACCAACTCAAAACCGTCAGCCTCCTCAGCCCAGTTCTCATATTCAGCACAGGGCAGGTGGTGGCTCTCGAAGGCTACACGCTTCGCCTCTGACTTGGAAGCAAGATTGCAGAGTTCCTTGGCCAAACCGTCGGGAAGGGCCTCCACCACCTGCAATTGCGGGGCCTCTCTTGCCGCCTGTTCTACGTAGCGAAAATCGGTAATCAGAATAGCCTCGTCTTGGGCGATGAACAACGTCCCGTCCGAGCCGGTGAAACCAGTCAGATAGCGTCGATTCTCCGGCTGGGTGACGACCACAGCGTCAACGCCGCGGTCCTCCAACCGCTCGCGCAATTTCTGCAGTCGTAGTCCAAAACCTGGCATATCACAGACCCTTTTCCGCTCTCCAAAGGCTTTGAGATGGCGAGTTCTTCGATGC
>JBFFDV010000147.1:0-6620 GCA_041559215.1 Anaerolineae bacterium
GCTCAACGATCACCGGGGGATAAGAGCCGATACCTCCCGTCGGGACAACGAGGGAGGAAACATCCAGTGCATCGGTGAGGCGCTCGATCTCCTCTACCTCTTCCAGACCAAGGGTCGGGTCCAAGGCTATCTCTCCTATCCTGTCTATCTTGTCCCGCCGAGAGATGATAAGGGCATCGGGGGAGGATTGGAATTCGAACTCTACAGGTGGAATAGCCCAGCGATGGAGAATAGGTAGGCGCATAGTGATACCCTGTGAGAGGAGCACCTCCTCCACCTGTCGACGAATTATGTTCTCCACCAAGTTCTCAAGCCGCAGACGCTCCACTCTCGCGGCGTCCAACTCAGCCTGCAGGACCCGGATGTCTGCTCCATCCTCTTCGCTGGCCCTGGAGATCATGATCTCGCTCTCCAGACTGCTTATCTCCCCCACCAGGGCGAAATAGTCCCGCACCTGTTGTACCTGCTCCTCTACATGAAGGCCGTGAGGTTGATCAACGCCCGTAACTCTGCCCGACAGCTTCGTGAATATGGTCTGGAACTCGTAGGCCCACCAATCGAACTTATGGGGGCCGGTGAAGGGGTCGGTCCCGTAGATGAAGAAGTCCGCTGGATGAAGGGAATCTCTCTTCAAGGCGACGAGGATCAGGATAAGTAACAGGGCGAGTAGCAGAGAACGGTTAAAGGCCCTTAGACTTTTGGACCTCATTTTCCATACCTTATGAAACTCCTATTTGTATTCTACCATCGTTCTCCACGGCACACAAAGACCATGCCCACCTTCCCCAGCAGGGGAGACTTCTACCCTGCCAGCCGTGGGAGTCACCTCTTGCCGAAACAAGGCAAATGGGGGATAATAGGTAGATGTGCCGAGGGATCTTCAACCCGCAAGAGGGTCACTACTTTGCCCCAGCAGGATGCCGATGGACGAAGAGATCCAAGAATCGGCGCTCAAAGGGTTGACAGGAGAGGAAACGCGGCCTCCTCACAGGGTCAATAACAGGAAACATGGGCAATAACCAGCGAGACTTGCAAAGGGAAAATGAGAAGTTAAGACAGGAGGTGAGAAAGGCCCAGGAGCGTATCTCAGCTTTGACCGTATTGCAGGAGATCTCCCGCATCCTGGCGGCAGAGTTGCAACTGCAACCTCTACTCAAGGAGATACTGCGTTCCGCCGTACAGCTCATGGAGGGCTCGGCTGGCTCCCTCATCCTCCTCGACCCTGAAACAGATGAACTGGTTTTCTCGGTCGTAGAAGGCGGTGCAGGCGCGGCCTTGCTAGAATGGCGCATAAGAAAGGATCAAGGGATCGTTGGTTGGGTCGTCAGCCATGGTGAGCCACTGGTGGTCAACGATGTGAGTCAGGACAAACGTTTCTACGCGGAGATCGGAGAGAGCCTCGGTTTCCGTACCGCATCCCTGATTTGCGTTCCCCTAACTTATAAGGGCAGGACAATAGGCGCTCTGGAAGTCCTGAATAAGGTTTCGGGAGATAATTTCGATGAGGACGACCTGGATCTGCTGACCACCCTCGCCTCCCAGTCGGCCACGGCTATGGAAAACGCTCGTCTCTATCAAAGCTTGCGGGAGGAAAGGGACAGGATCATGGCCCTTGAGGAGGAGGTGCGAAAGGAACTGGCCCACGATCTACATGCTGGCCCGGTGCAACTGCTATCGGCAATAATCACGCAACTGCAGTTTGTCCGGCAAGTTATGGAGAGAGCCCCTGATAGACTGGAAAGCGAATTAGAGGATGCAGAAAAGCTGGCCTCAAAGGCGTTGCGCCAGTCGAGGAGCATGCTCTTCGATTTGAGGCCGGTCGCTCTGGAAACAGAAGGGTTAATATCAGCGGTGCGCGCCTATGCGGAGTTGATAAGGGAAGAGGGGGAGATAGGTGTCCATTTGAATGTGACGGAACCCGAGCCACAGTTACCAAAGAGGGTAGAAAAGAACGTCTTTTCCACCATTCAAGAAGCAGTGACCAATATCCGGAAACATGCTCAGGCTGACAATATCTGGATCTCAATCGCCCCCCAGGAGGGCCGCTTGCTGATAACGGTGAGGGATGATGGTCAAGGGTTCGACTTAGCTCAGGTGGAGAGATCCTATGGTAGGCGCGGCAGCCTGGGTCTATTACAGATCCGAGAGCGCGCGGAAATAATCGGGGCAAAACTGTCCATTGATTCGACGATAGGTAAGGGTACCATGATCAGGTTAGCGGTACCCCTTGCTTAATGGGGGCACGGCCTAGCTTATGACATTGTTCTTGCGCCTGCTTTTGGGCCATATGCTCGGTGACTATGTTCTCCAGCCTCTCCAACTAGTGCTTATGAAGAGAAGGGGCTGGAGAGGTGTCTTCATCCACGTAAGCATAGTGGTCGTGGTCACGGCCATCCTTCTGTGGCCAGTTATGAGCCATTGGTGGTACTGGCTTTCCCTGCTGTTCATTTTCATCGGGCACCTCCTCATTGACCGCGGCAGGGCTCTCCTCTTGAGGAGCTCGGAGGCCTGGGACCTGTTGTATCTGACCATCGATCAAGCTCTTCATGTGAGTCTGCTCGGCCTTGTCGCCGTTCTGAGCCAGATGTGGCCAGGTTATCAGCTAGCCCCTCCCATGCTGATTGCCAGCCCTCAAGCGAACTGGCTTGTCGTATACTTGATCTGTCTGATTTTCCTGATCTGGACCGTTCCCGTGCTGGAGATGGAAGCGATGAATACGATTGTCAGCGAGGGAGAGGGAATAAGGATCGCCACTAAGGACAGATTCCTGGGTGCTCTGGAGCGGATCGGCGGTGTGGCTCTGATGCTTGCCGGTCTGATATATCTAGTGCCCTTCGCCTTCCTGCCCCGTGTCCTTCTCCAAGGGAAGGAATGGCGCAGTTCTCCCTTGCAAGGACGTTTGTTTGTCAAGACGGCCGTCAGTCTCTCCTCAGTTGTCGTGATCGGTTTGATCCTGGCCCGGCTCCCCCTACCCTTCGTGTGAGCGGAGATCACAGACTTGGCGCGCCCTCCATTCATTGATTTGACTAGTTCCTATTCGTCTATTATGAGGATTGGGAGAAGCACGTCCATATCTGGGAAAGGCAATGATTTGAGATGCCCGAACTGCCCGAGGTAGAAACTATCAAGAACGATCTACGGCCTTTATTGGTGGGCCGTACCATCGTAGGCGTGCAGGTGGGCTGGGAGAGGAGCGTGGACCGGCCCTCGCTGGAGGAGTTCCGTGACCAGATAGTCGGCAGACGGATAGAGAATGTGGCGCGTCGAGGCAAGTTTCTAGTTTTCATCCTGTCAGGGGGCAGGGCCCTTCTGGTGCATCTACGTATGACTGGCCGGCTGCTGCTCAAGGAACGCACCGATCCCTGGGACAAACATACCCATCTCTCTCTGAGCCTGGACGATGGTCAGGACCTGCGCTTCGTTGATCTGCGCAAGTTCGGGCGGGTATATCTGGTGACCGATCCAGAGGAAGTGTTGGGGACTTTGGGGCCTGAACCCCTGGATGAAGACTTCGGAGCGGAGGACTTCTGCGGCCTCTTTCGCAGCCGCAAGGGGATGATCAAGCCACTGCTGCTGAACCAACGCTTCATAGCCGGCCTGGGCAATATCTATGTGGACGAGGCCCTGTTCAAGGCTGGATTTCATCCCCAGCGTAAGGCCGACACCCTCACTTCGGAGGATTTGACTCGTCTCTACGATGCCGTCTGTGAGGTGCTGCGTCAAGGGATCGAGGACGGAGGGACAAGCTTGACCGACTATGTACGCCCCGATGGCGGCGAGGGAAAGCATCAAGAGCAACTATTGATCTTCCGGCGAGCGGAGGAGCCTTGCCCTCGCTGTGGCAAGATGATAGAACGGATCGTAGTGGGGGGGAGGGGGTCCTTCATCTGCCCTCAATGCCAGCGATGACTAATACTATCGGAACAAGATTGTGAATGGCAAGGGCAGGGAGTTGCCACATAACGAAACGATCAACTTGACAATTGGGACAGTTTCACATATAATATGTATGGAGGTACACTCGGTATCTGGTCCCAGATGAAGCTTTCACAAGGGAGCGATGTCTGGAGAATCGCTTGCAAGCCGACCGAGACTCCGAGATCGTGGGAATTCGTCGGCTAACGTCAGCTGGTTGTTTCCCACCAAGGGGAGAGCCGCTTACGGATCCAAAAAGCGAGCATGACCTCTATCATCATCGGCTTAAAAACATCAACATCACAAAAAGGAGGTCTTTGCCAAACATGCCTGTGCAATCGGTTGAAAGAGCGACATCCATCCTGAGAGCGTTTAGCGTCGAAGAACCAGTGCTCGGGGTGACAGAGCTGAGCAAAAGGGTTGGTCTCGACAAGAGCACCGTCCATCGTCTCCTGGCTTCCCTTGTGCGGGGAGGGCTCGTCATGAGGGATACCGGAAGCCGCAAGTATCGTTTGGGCACTCGGTTGCTGGAGTTGGGTCATACCTTTCTTCATAGTCAGCCCCCGCTGGAGATTATCCATCCCTATCTGCACTACCTGGCGCAGGCGCTGGGGGAAGCGGCTTTTGTATCTGCGCGCGAGGGGGATGAGGTAGTCAATCTATTACAGGTGCGCAGTCCTGAACTGGGAGAATCCGTGCCTTGGATTGGAAGGGCGCCCCTCCCTTGCACCTCGACCGGAAAAATCTTCCTGGCGCACATGTCAGAGGCCGAGTTGAAGCCATTCCTGGAGAAGGACTTACCTTCCTGCACCGCGAAGACGATCACCGATCCCGCTGATTTGCGGCAGGAATTGCAGCGCGTACGTGAACAAGGTTTCGCGACTGCCCTTGAAGAGCATCAGGAAGGCATCAATGCCATCGCAGTGCCCATGAAGAAACCCGACAACGGGGTTATTGCGGCACTGGGTGTGGCAGGCCCCTCCTATCGCTTCACCGGCGAGAAGGCTACCGGCTCCCTGGAGATCCTGAGAGGCGTTGTCATAGACATCTCCCGGAGATTTCGATCGCTTCCACCGGAAGTTCTCCTTTTGCTTGGATGATTAGTCTCCCATACATCTCCAAGTGAGGCTGCTACCGCTCCTGGCATGTACGGGGCCGAGAGGAGGTACCCTGTGGCCCCGTTTCCTATTTGGGCCAGGTTCTCCCAGCTACCTGGCAGAGATGCCTGCGGCATCTTGGGTGCTGTTGCCATCGCCTGGGCTCAAGTCGTATATTGCCAGGGAACAAGGCCTATATCCCCTACCAACAGCAGACGCCGAAGTGTCCTTCGGCCTTGAATGCCGCAGTTCCTCCGCCACGATGCGCCCCTTATCGCTTTGAGCGCGAAAATGCCGTTCCCCCTGACCTTCTCCAGTTGGGCTTGTGCAGCAACTAGGCGCAAGCCCCAAGATTCGGGGGTATGAAGGACGCGAGGGGACACCCTTCGATGAACAGAACTCAGGGCAGGCCCCTCGTGCTCCCGGGGCTTCTGCTGCGCAACTCCCAGCTCTCAAGACCTTGAAAGGCTTGTAAAAGGATGATATAATCGCCTGAGCCATATGGGCCGCCTACAGATGACATAGGAGGAGAAAAGAGGCGATGAAGGAGACGATCGAGGAGAGGATACGGCAGTTCTCCCCCACGGAACTGACTTTCGATGAAACCTTGCTCAGTGAAAGAGACAAGCAGGTGCTGCGGAAGCTGGTCGAGGCGGCGCGCTACATGGACAAGATCTTTCTGCGGCAGGTATCGCCCCACAACCCCGAGTGGCTCGCTCAACTTGAGACCTCAGTGGCGAGTGAGGACAAAGCTCTACTGCACTACTTCCGCATCATGATTGGTCCTTGGGACCGCCTCGAAGAACATAGACCGTTTATGGGCGAGGAGGAGAAACCCCTAGGGGCGGGCTTTTACCCGCCGGATCTGTTCAAGGAGGAATTCGAGGGCTGGCTGGCAGAACACCCTGCGGATGAGGAGGCGTTCACCAGCTACTATACGGTAATCAAGCGCGAGGGGGATAAGCTGGTGGCGGTGCCCTACTGTACCGCCTATGAGGAGTTCCTGGAGCCAGCGGCCACGCTTCTGGAAGAAGCAGCAGAGCTAAGCGATAACCCTTCGCTGGCCAGGTTTCTCAGAAGCAGGGCAGAAGCCTTCAGAAGCAACGACTACTTCCAGAGCGAGATGGACTGGATGGACATCGAGGATAGCCTGATTGATGTCACGATTGGGCCCTACGAGGTTTATGAGGACCGGCTGCTGAGCTACAAGGCGGCCTTCGAGGCCATCATCGCCATCAAAGATCCCCTGGAGAGCGGTAAGTTGGAGACTTTGATCCGCTACCTGCCAGAGATGGAGGAGAACCTGCCCGGCGCTGGCGAGCGGACACCTACCGAGCGAGGTGTAAGCTCCCCTATAAGCGGGGTGAGTGAAGTATTCGCTGCAGGCGATGTCAACGCTGGCGTCCCGGCCGCCGCCTTCGCCCTTCCCACCGATGAGAGAGTTCGACAAGCGAAGGGTAGCAAAAAAGTCATGCTCAAAAACGTTGCTGAGGCGAAGTTCCAAACGTGCACAGTGCGCATCGCCGAGCGCATCATGGCGCAGGACCAACTCCCCCTCCTCGATTTCGACACCTTTTTCAATCTGGTCCTGATGCACGAGTTCGCCCA
>JBFFDV010000148.1:0-6588 GCA_041559215.1 Anaerolineae bacterium
CTCCATAGCCCAGGAGATGACCTCGCTCAAGGCGATGGCGTCTATGCCGTAGCGGTTGGCCAAGTCAATGCATCTCAGAGCCAGGGCCAGATCGCTGTTGCCCACGCGAACGGTGAAGCCGGCCAGGGGCTCGTACTCCGGTCCCTCCAGACGCAGACCAGGGAAGCGAGGATCGTCCACCACCAGGAAACGGCTGCAGGGGATGGTGCAGGCGAAGCAGGCCTTGCTCTTGATCTTATACAGTTCCTCGATAGCCTCGCCGCTCACCGCATCGGCGTCTTCGAAGCGACCGCGCTGGAAATGACGGGTGGGCAGGCCGCCGATGCTATTGAGAGCCTTGATGAGTTTGGTGGTGCCCAGTCGGCAGCGAATCTCGTATTCGGGGTGATGGTAGATCACCTCGTCCAGGCGTTCGATGATCTCGTTGAAGCGGTTCATGTCGGCCACAGGACTGAGCTTGGTGCCGCGCACGGCCACAGCCTTGAGGTTCTTGGAAGCCATGACTGTGCCCATGCCCGTGCGGGCCGCGGGGCGGTTGAGGTTGACGAAGACCCCGGCGAAGCGCACGCCGTTCTCCGCTCCCTGCCCGATGGTTGCCACCTGGACGTCAGGATCGCCCAATTCCCCTTGGATGGCCAAGGTGGTGTCCCATACATCCTGCCCCCATAACTCCCTCGCATCTCTCAGTTCCACCATGTCATCCTTGATCCAGAGATGGACCGGATGATCCGCCCGCCCGTGGATGATAACCTGATCGTAGCCAGCGAACTTGAGCTCGGGGCCAAAGAAGCCACCGGCATTGGAGTCACCCAGAATGCCGGTCTGAGGGGACATGGCGGTGACGTTGAACCGTGCGCCGCCGGGGAAGGTGGTGCCCACCAGGGGCCCGATCCCGAAGACCAAGATGTTCTTAGGCGAGAGCCCGTCGGTGTGGGCTGGGAGCTCGTCCCAGAGGACTTTCACGTTGAGCCCTCGTCCGCCAAGGAAGGCCCGGGCCAGATGCTCCTCCGTGGGGTGGCGGTGAATTGTGCCATCGGTCAGGTTGACGCGCAAAATGGTGCCGCCGTAGCTGTACATGTTGCTTGCTCCTAGGGCCCTCTGGAGGACAGTCTCTCCCATTTTGGTCTTGCTTCTGTACCCGGCTCAGCATACAGAATCGCGCCTGTGGCACAACGCTTCACACAGGCGGGGTCTCCTCCGCACAAGTCGCAGATGAGGGCCAGGCCTGTGTCTGGACGCAGGGTGACCATGCCGAAGGGGCAGGCATCCACACAGGCCGAGCAAACGTTGCAATCGCCAGGTCGGAAAAGCACAGCTTCTGTGCCCTCATCCGTGTACAAGGCCTCCGTAGGACAGGCAGCCACGCAGGGTGGCCGTCCGCACAAGCGACAGACGTGCGGGTGGTCCACTCCCAGAGGCTCGACCTTAGTCACGCGGATGCGAGCTGTTGCAGTCCCGAAACGCCCTTCGTGCCAGGCCACACAGGCCACCTGACAGGCGCGGCAGCCGCTACAGAGACCCTCGTGAACGTGAATCCTTTTCAAAACCCCTCCTGTCTCCTTGAGCTCACCGTCCCAGACACTACTTCTATCGCAAACGGCCAGATTATATGCCAGGTGAGACGGCATGTCACGTGGGGCAGTCCCAGCGGGGTATGACGCGATCTGAATATATAGATAACAGCCACATGCCACCGCTTCCTGCTCCTCTTTGCCGTCAATGCAGGCACCACGCGCTCCCCGGGCTTTTGCTGCGCAACGCCGCACTGCCAATGAAGTTTACGTCCTTCCCTATTCTGTGATAGAATCCAGCAGACGATTATATTTGGCCGGACCGCCCAAAACGGGTGAGACCAGTACTGAACAGAAGTCACATACTTCTAGGTCGTTTAGCAAAGGATAAAGCGATATGTCGCAACAAAGAGTGGTCCTAATCACCGGTGCATCGTCGGGGCTCGGAAACGCGACGGCCTCCCTGCTGGCCAAACGAGGCTTTAAGGTATTTGGGACAAGCCGGAATCCCGAGACAGCAAAGACGACTGACTTTGAAATGTTGCAGTTGGATGTTCGCTCGGATCAATCGGTTGATGCCTGCGTCCAGGCATTGATGGAGCGGACGGGACATCTGGACGTTTTAATTAACAACGCTGCCTATGGACTGATGGGCGCCAGTGAGGAGACGACCATTCTGGAAGCGAAACCGCTGTTCGAGGCCAATTTCTTCGGCGTGGTGAGAATGGTTAACGCCGTGCTTCCGATCATGCGTGCGCAAAGGAGCGGACAGATTATCAACATCAGTTCCCTGGCAGGCGTGATGGGATGGCCTTTTGATAGTGTCTATTGTGGAACCAAATACGCCATGGAGGGCTACACTGAGTCCCTACGTCATGAACTGAAACTCTTCAATATTCGGGTTTCCCTTGTGGAGCCCGGGTTTTTCAAGAGTAACTTCGCAAGGGCAATGAAGGTCTCCTCTGAATCTATAGACGAGTATGCTCAGATGCGCGAGCAAGCCATTCAGATTTTCAAGGAATCCATGCGAAGGGCGTCCGATCCAAGGCCTGTGTCCGAACTCATTCTACGCATAATTGAAGATAAGTCTCCACGGCTGCGTTATAGGGTCGGAAAAGAGTCGGTATGGCTTCCTCGAATCAGAATGTTACTCCCGGAGGGGGTATTTGAGTCGGCAATACAGAGACACATCCTGAAGGGGATCGTTGAGAGCAAGGCAGGGATCAGGGACATATTAGTAGCTGTTATAAGTGAGACGGGGAAAAGATTGTTCTGGCCATAGAAGACAACATCATCGAGGTGGCGACAGGGCCGCAGGCGGATGATTCTTGGTTCTCGCCGACGGATTAGAACAGCTATCTTGACACTACGAACTTCTGCACGCGATGGTTATAGGTGTCAGCGACATATACCCATACCCGCTGGTCGAAGGCGATGCCAACCGGCTTGCTGAACTGACCTTCCGCCGAACCCCTCTCACCCCAGAAGGTCACCACCCTCCCATTCGGATCGTAGATGTACACCTCTGGCATCTCAGGATTCGTTAGGTAAAGCAAGCCACTCATGCCCCAGACGATGTGAGGGCCGTCCAAGGTGTTGGCCCCTGAGATGCTCCATTGCCTCAGGTACCGACCCTCCCTGTCCCAGACCTGTACCCTCCTGTTCTCCGTATCCATGATATATAGATTGCCCTCACCGTCAACGGCTACGTCCGTTGGCTGGTCCAACTGGCCGTCCCCAGAGCCGTGCGAGCCGTACCGTGCCACCACCTGGCCCGCAGGCGATATCTTCAGGACCACGCTGCCCCCTGTGTTGGCGATGTAGACAAATCCATGCTGGTCCACATCCAAACCCCGAGGGTCGAAGAGCCCCCAATCTTCCCCCCATTGGCTTTGAAGACGCCCATCAGGCGAGAAGATGAAGAGGCGATCACGCCCTGAGTCAAGGACGTATACCCGCCCTTCCCGATCTACGGCCAGATCGCAGGGTTCGGCCAGCACATCCTGCCCCCGTTGCTCCAGGAACTGCCCATTCATGTCGAAGACCTGCGCCCGACCGTTGCCGGTATCGGCCACATATACCACACCTTCAAGACTGACCGCGATGCCTCGAGGCTCCTGGAACTGGCCAGGGCCATCGCCCCGATCACCCCAACTCGTCACGAAGGCCACCTCGCCAATGGTCTCCACCGGCGGGGGCGTGGTAGGAGTCACAGGCACGGGCGGGGGCGAGGGGATAGTCAACGCGGCTCCTGGGGGGAAGAGTTGTTCGGGCGGAACCTGCCGCTTCATGCTGCCAGGCGGCGTCCAGTAAAGCTCTATCTTACGCCCACCTCCATCCTGGAAGTACAACAGCCGGATGTCGTGGAAACCTTGCCCCAACTGGATGATCCCCTCTCGATAGACATCGCCATGCCGACCCCCGTTGTCCACCACCAGTTGCCCATCCAGATACAGATGGGAGCCATCGTCGGAGATGGTGCCAAAGACGTAAGGACCGCCTCTAGGAATGTGTATCTTGCCCAGCCACTCGATACTGTATGGCGAGGGCAGGGGATCGTTAGGGGCGATGAAAGGGTCGAGTTGCGCCAGCGCTGGGTCTCCCTCCCAGGTGGTGCCCCGACGATACAAGCCTAGCAAGCCGTGACCATACAACTCCTGCACGTACAGCACATCGCTGGGTATGACCTCCTCCTGCCCTGCTGGTCTGACCCAGCTCAGCCGAAGCTGACCTCCACTCTCCTCCACCACCGCTTCCATCTCTAGAGCTTGAAACCCGGTCGGCAGGGTCAGGCTCCGCTCTCCGCGGCCGCTATCGACCTCAAGCTCCACTTCCGCTCCCAGGCGCAGCGTTGCCGAGCCGCTAGCTTCCAAGATGAGGGTGTAGGAGCCATAGCGGGGCACGTATAGAGAACCTTGCCAGCGGGCGGAGAAGGGTGGCGCCAAGGGTGGCTCATCCCAGGATAAATCAAGTGTCTTATCCACTCGCTCTAGCACCGCTGGCTCTTCGAAATCTCGCCCTTCATAGTAGGCCGCCCGCAACCCTTGGGTGGCCGTCACCTGCTCCTGCCCCACCTTGTAGGTATAGAACATGGTGCGACCATAGCGATCCAGGTGCTCCGCGTATTCCCCCTCGGGATAGAGGCCTTGCAGGCGAGGGATTAGGGAGGTGTGGGTCAACTCCAGCAGATAGATGACGTCTCGCCCCAGCCCCTGCCGCAAGGGCAGGTGCTGGTTCAGATCAAGAGCGGTGAACAGCACCTCATAGGGGATGAACTTCAGATCGGAATGGTTGGTGAGGGCCCGGGAGACGAGCATGAGACTGTCGTGGCCATGGGCCTTCACGTACTTTCCGGCCTCGGTTTGGGTGGGATCGAAGTCATAATAGACGGACTCGTTTGACGCCTGGCGGTTGAAATAGGTGTCGAAGTTATCCCAGAGACTGAGAGCCAGAATGCCCACTATGGCCAGGGCCAGATAACGGCGCTTCTCCCGCCTCAGCAAAGGGGCGAAGGTTTCCCAAGCGCGATCCCAGAAGGCCGTTATCAGCAGAAAGACGGCCGGCACATTGCCCAAAGTGCGCGACGAATGGGGATTGGAATCGGCCAGGGAAAGGATACCAGGCAAAAGCCCCAAGAAGAGCCAGACCAGAAGCAGGAAATAACGGTGCTGGCGCCAGCGCAAAAGGCTATACCCCAGGCCTAGGCCGAAGAACATCGCTGACAAGGCGTCGAGCATCGGCTCATGGGGCAGATTATGACGGGGCCGGGGGTCTCCCTCACGGTTGTACATCAACAGGCTCTTGCGGGTGTTTTCCAGCAGGGGCCGGTAGTTCCCTTCCCGCGCTATGTCCCGTTGTACCGATGCTGCCTCGGTGCGGCGCAGGAAGATATGTGGCCGCTGAAGGGCGTAGAGAGCCAGGGGCGAGAGGGTCATGAAAGTGGCCAGGGCGAAGATGGCCAGGCCCATCAGATGCTTTCGTAACAGTCCCCTTTTGGATACCAGCAAATGGAGCAGGTAGAACCCAATAACCAGGGGGAAGATGCGGTAGCCGATGTAGGTGTGGAAGCCCAAGCCGAAGCTCAATCCTGCGAAAACGTAGTTTAGTCTGTGACCACCATGGAGCCCGCGCCACAGGAAATAGATGACCAGGGCCTCGAAAAGGGGCACTGGCACTATCTCCACGAAGGCGAGGCGGCTGAAGTGCACATGCCAGCGGGAGATGGCTAGCAGGAAAGTCCCTATCTGGGCCGCGGGCACGCTGAACATCTCCCGGGCTAGGAAGTAGAAGACCACCACTGTTGCCAAGCCGATCGGCACATCGAACCACCGCAGAACGGAAGGCTCGACGCCGAAGATTCTGAGCGCCAGCCCCAGGAGCTGATAATGCAGGGTGGCGTTGCTATCCCTATTCTCGGTAAAGGGGGAATAGGGGGATTGCAGGAAGCGCAGACCCCACACCCCGTTATCCGCCTCATCCAGGTAGATGCCCGGGGGCATGGTATCCAGACGATAGGTGCGCATAAGCAGGGCTACCAGCAGGATCAGCGCCAGGATGAAGGCCTCGCGACGTTTCAGTAGCCATTTGGGGCGGACAGCCCCATACCAGAAGCCAACGACGAAGAGGATCAGGCCCAGAAGCCACAGCAGGAGCGCCCGGTTGCTGGCTTTACTCCAGGCTAGATCCAGCAGGCACAATCCAACGAATAGAAGGCCCAGTCCGATAAGGATCGAGTTGAGTCTGCCTACTCTCCTTGGAACCCGCTCATTCCCTGGCTCTTCATCTCGTCGTGGCGGGATGACTAGGAGGCAGAGGGCGCCGAGGCCGAAGAGGATGACCCCGTCTATCGCCGGGCCCTCATGGGAGAAATAGGTCTGTCCGATGAAAGCGAGACAGAGAGCTGATACAACTGCTAGTGGGCGTTTGATATTCACCTTAAGCAACGATGGTCCAAACGAGGAGTAGAAGTATTTTGTGGCACCCGGGTTTCCTCACGCCCCAGCTAGCGGGTGCCTCTTACCTTGATCAAAGGCGCGAGGCGATCTATCACCAAAGGATGGGCGGCCAGCATCGGTTC
>JBFFDV010000149.1:0-6577 GCA_041559215.1 Anaerolineae bacterium
ATCCCGGCACTGTCAAAATTGCGCATGTCTAGGATTCGAGTTGGCCCATCGTTGATTGCGTAGCTTACTGCAGCCAGGCTCGTGGTGGGCGCGGGGGCGGTCGGCCATATTCCGGGGGCATAATATCCGATAAGCCCGCTCAGCAGGCCGATTAGTAGGGCAAACAGTGCTATTCCCACCCTGCGTTTCCTAACAAAAGCCAGGTGTCCGCTCCAAACCAAGGCTGTTATGACCACAGTGGCTGCCACTAGCGCGACCACAACATTTCTGGGCGGTTGGAAGAAGAAGATAATCATCAGAATGACGCTAATAATCTGTGCAACCGCGCCAATAATCGTGAAAACTAGAGTCCAGTCAACGCGCCGGTCCATTGCCAACCTCCTACCGGACTAGAGATTTTCCCAGAATTGTTTCCATGACTATAGGCTTTGGTACTTCGTTTGCAGATACCGTGCCTTCTCCCTTGTCGAGCCAGCGCGAATTACGACTCGGGGCAGCACTCACACCGAAGCCTCATGCGAGCGCCTACCTCAGCCAAAGGTTCGCAGCCTCGGCATGTTGCTCCCTGGGGATGAGCGTAATAGCCTCGTGGGGGCACACCGCCCGGCAGACGCCGCAGCCGAAGCAGCGCTTGGGGTCTATGTAGACCTTGGAAAGGGCAGACGAATAGAACTGGGCGCCGAACTGGCATTGGGCCATGCAAGCCTTACACCCCGTGCAGAGGTCCCAATCCACCTGGCTTACGTACTCTGCGCGGAAGAAAGCATGGGTGCCGGGCTTTTCAATGTACCGCTTGTAGGGTCTGCAATCACGATCGCAGTTACAGAGGATGCAGATATAAGGCGTTACGCCCGTCCAGATGGTGTGGACCAGCCCTTCTTCGTCGTAGTCGCGAAGGGCATCTTTGGCCTTCTCCTTGTCCAGCACCTCCAGAGACGAGGCCGCATCGGGGTACTTGCCCAGCACGCCCCACTTATCCACGCCCAGGCCGAAACAGTATCGCTGATCTGCCTGCCCCGCCGTAAAGAACCGGCATGCGCACGCCATTCTCGTGATGGAGTCCGCGATATCCACTATCTGTTGGAGGTCTTCGATGGGGACGACCTGACCGAACTGCTCGACCTTCCGAACTTTGAGGATCTCATCCAAGCTGGGTTGAGCCTCGGGAGGCTTCTCAGGTTCCGCTGCAACCTTGGACACACCAGTGGCCGCGGCCGCAACCTCGTGCTCGAAGTAAGCAGTCAGCCACTCGGCACGGGTGGAGGCCTTAGCGATCTCCTTCTGGCTGGACGAGAGTTCCTCGTGGAGCAATTCCGCGGAGTAATTCTTCATCTGGAGGTACCACTTCTTCCCCTCCCCGTGGGTAATGCAGAACTCACACATCTTCACTCTCCTACAGGTAGCAAACCTATTTGCGCGCATCGAGCCCCGGCCTCAGCGACAGCCTTCAACCGCCAACCGATGCAAGGCCCGCTTCCACTCCTCCAGACCCCTGTGAACCCTCTGTGCCGGACCGAGCGCTGACAGCACTAAATGCGGTGGCCCAGAACGCCGCCGCGTGCTGAAAGTCATAGGCCCGCGGGAGGCAGGAGACGCTGGGCGCCCGCTTCAGCGTCGACCTCTGCCGGCCCTAGGAAGGGCGATGTTCTTTCTCCACCCCGCCGGCTCACCGCTACCCTTCTGCGGTCGCCAGCCTGTGAATCTCCGCCCCATAGTCGTCTAGCCCGAAGACGGTCAGGTCGCTAGTCATAGCGTCGCGCGCTTTGGGGCCGAAAGTATCCAATGGAACTCGCTTCAGCCACCGCACGTGCCGCACATGGGGGTAGTTCTCGCCAAAGAGGTCAGTCCGGTACTCGTACGGCCCCTCCGCCAGGCCGATCAGCACCTCATCCGTAGCCTCAAGGTAGGTGAGAATGTACGCCCCCTCACGAATCCTGTGCGCGAAACGCAACAACTCACCTGACTTGATCGCCACGACGGACCCGGGCTGGTCGGGGTAGGCCTCTTTATATCGTACCCTGAATTGCCCGCGCGTCTGCAGGGCCGAGAGATCCCCCATCTTCGCCCCTCCCACAGCGACTGCGTTTTTCTCTTCAACCAGGTCGGCGAGTTCGTTGTTATCGCCAGCACGCACCATCCAGAAATCAGTCGGTTGCGCCACGGTAGTTCCTCCTCTCTAACATGCTAATCCAACCACTAAGTACCTATCCGGAAACTGGTAGCATAGCCCCTTGTGGGCGGGTTTCACGGGCACAAGGCCCTAGGCTACAGACTTTTCGGATAGCCTCTAAAGATAACCCCTCAGCCAAGCTTCGCCCCACTGTTCGTTCCTTTTCTGTGTGGTCTACTTAAGCCAGAGATCTGCCGCCTCCGGATGTTCCTCCCTGGGGATGAGCTCGATGGCATCATGAGGGCAGACCGCCCGGCACACCCCGCAGCCGAAACACCGCTTGGGGTCTATATACACTTTGGAAAGGGCGGATGAGTAGAACTGGGCGCCAAACTGGCATTGGGCCATGCAAGCCTTGCAGCCCGTGCAGAGATCCCAATCCGTCTGGCAGACGTATTCTGCCCGAAAGAAGCTGGGAGCGCGGCGTTTCTCAATGTACCCCTTGTAGGCGCCACAATCGCGATCACAGTTACAAATGCCAACGACATAAGGGGTCACGCCCGTCCAGATGCTGTGCATCAGCCCTTCCTCGTCGTATTCGCGAAAAATGCGTTTGGCTGCTTCCTTGTCCAGCACCTCCAGGGACGAAGCGGCGTCGGGAAACTTGCCCAGCATGCCCCATTTGTCCATCCCCAGACCAAAACAGTACCGCTGGTCAGTCATCCCCGTGTAGATGAACCGGCAGCCGCAAGGCAGTCTCGTGATAGAGTCCACCATATCTATCACTTGTTCGACGTCTTCGATCGGCAGTACCTGACCGAAGTGTTCCACCTTGCGCGCGCGCATAAGCTCATCCTCGGTGGGTTGGACCGCGGGGCGGTCGGGAGGTTCGGGCGCGGTTTCCGGCTCATCTGGTGGCGCGGATACACCCATGGCCGGGATCACCAAGGCCTCGAAGAACCCCAGATTCCATTCAAGGCGTGTGGTGGCGTCAACGATCTCCTTCTGGGTAGCGGAAAGCTCCTGGTGCAGGAGCTCCTCCGCATAGTTCTTCATCTGGAGGTACCACTTCTTCCCCTCCCCGTGTGCGGTGCAGAATTCACACATTTGGACCCTCCCCTCGTCACACTCGTGATCTAACCATGTTTAGGGCCAGTCGGCGCGGCCAGGCAGCCTTCTCGTGAAAGCTCTATCCGGGTCCTCAGGCCAGCCAAAGGTTTGCCGCCTCAGGGCTCTCCTCCCTGGGGATGAGCTCGATGGCCTCGTGGGGGCAGGCGGCTCTGCACACCCCGCAGCCGAAGCAGCGCTTGGGGTCGATGTAGACCTTGGAAAGTGCAGACGAATAGAACTGGGCGCCGAACTGGCATTGGCTCATGCAGGACTTGCACCCGGTGCAAAGATCCCAATCGGTCTGGCAGACGTATTCTGCGCGGAAGAAGTGCGACGTGTCGCGCTCCTCAATGGAATACTTGTAGGCGCCACAGTCCCGATCGCAATTGCAGATGCCGATGACATAGGGCGTTACACCGGTCCAGATGCTGTGCATCAGCCCTTCTTCGTCGTATTCGCGAAGGGCATCTTTGGCCTCGTCTTTGTCCAGCGCCTCCAGTGACGAAGCAGCATCGGGGAACTTGCCCAGCTCGCCCCATTCGTCCAACGCCAGGCCGAAGCAGTATCGTTTGTCTGTCTTACCGGTGTTGATGAAGCGGCAGCCGCAAGGCATCCTGGTGATGGAGTCCACCTTGTCTATCACCTGGTCGACGTCCTCGATGGGCAGAACCTGGCCGAAATGAGCGATCTTGTATTCTTGCACAAGCTGCTCTTCGGGCGGTTGCTCGGGGGGAGGCTCACTTAGCAGCCGGCCGGTCATGTAGCCATGAGTAGCGGGCACGCCGGTGGCGGCGGGGACCACGAAGCTCTCATAGAAGCGCCGCGTCCACTCCAAACGCGTTGTGGCTCTGGCGGCGTCCTTCTCCGGGGCGGAAAGCTCCTGATGGAGCATTTCGTCGGTGTAGTTCTTGATCTGGAGGTACCACTTCTGTCCCTCCCCATGCGCGGTGCAGAATTCACACATCTTGATCCTCCTTTGGTGGCAGTAGTGATGGAGCCAAACGAAGCGCTGGCCCACAGCGGCCACGAGGCTGTTAGCGCTATTCTACCACCTTCGCCACCAACTGGCAAGCGGCGGCTGTGGCGTTGCGTGGCAAAAGGCCGGGGCACGCTTTCCTTGTCTAGGTTCCCCAGTGCGCGCGCCCTAGGGCAAACGCATTTGTCATTCTGAGCACCCTGCGGGTGCGAAGAATCTAGCTGTTTACTTGAAGAAGCGAGATTCTTCCCTTCGACCCTGCTCAGGGCAGGCGTCGCTGCGCTCCTCAGAATGACAATAGGCTTGCTGGCGGTTTCGCCTCGCCAGCCTATGCGTTCACACATGACCTATGATGTACTGACCCTTGCCATTTGTCGGGCGCAGGGATCGGCCACAAGGTATCGTTCACTAAGACATCTGCTTCACAGACTTCGGATGCAGCCGCGCCCCTGCTTCGATTTGACAGATTAGAACATTTGTTCTATACTATGGAGCAACCCCCTATGCCTCAGCGCCGAGCCTGTCTCTGAGGAGTTGACACATGAAATTTGAAGGTTTCTCTTCGCCGTATACCACGCCTACACCAGATCAGTTCTATGACCGCGTCCTGGCGGAGATAGACAACCTGGCGGAGTTGAAGGTGGTGTTGTACGTTATTCGGCATACTTTCGGCTGGGGCAAATTCATCGATCGCATCTCACTCAGCCAGTTCGTCAATGGGATCACCAAGCGGACCTTCGTCCGCGAGGGGGATGAGTTCAAGCAGGTCGAGATAACGATAGACCGGGGAACGGGACTATCAGAGCCTGCGGTCATACAGGGCCTCAGGCGCGCGATCGAGCACGGCTACCTGGTGCGGTATATGGTCTGCGGCAGGTGCGGGCAGGAGATCTTCGAGGAAGAGCCACCGGCCAGATGCCCCCATTGTGGGAAGCCATATCGAGGCAGGGTGCACTACTACTACAGCCTCTCCTTCTTATCCACAGAGTTATCCACACTCCCTAAGAATCTTAGGGTGGGGTACTTAAGGAGCTTAGGGGGTACACCTAAAGGGTTTTTAGGGGTACTCCTTAACGTTCTTAAGACACAAGAAACAACATAACAAGAAACAACAGACAAGAAACAAGCAAACAAGAAACAACAAACAGGCTGTTGTTGTTGTTCATCTTCTGTCTGGTTTTGGCTTCAAGTCTTCTGATAGTCAGGCTCTCGCCGAGGAGGCGCTAGAAGCGGGGCTAACGATGGAGGGCGTCGAGGCGTGGATAGAGCACATGTGCGGGCAGGAGAACCTGGACAATCCCAAGGGATTCCTGCGCTTCAAGCTGCGCAGGACAGGGAAACTGCCAGCGTTGACCGAGCTCCAAGGGCCGGCACATGGCAGGATCGTCACCGATACACCCCAGCAAGTACGCCGAGTATGTCAGACATCGAGGCCCCGAAGCTATGGCGGGCCGTGCCCGGTTATGGCCTATTGGGTGATGAGGACAGAGTTGTGACACCGCTAGCGCGCACTGAAGCGGTGCATGACGCGGTCAGACACGACAGCAAGCACGGGGCTGGACGCCTTGGCGGGCCAGCAACGATATGTTATAATCTCCTCCTGTCAATCCGTGCGTGCAGGGGTCCCTGCGACATGGCTGGATGTGGCGAGGCGATGAACAAGGAGCTTCAAGAACACGCGCTATAGCTGATACCTGAACACTCTGCACGGAAGATTTCTGGAATATGCGGATTGCTGGTGCTTTTTGAGCTTTCTTCATAATCACCCAGAAGGCCTCCTTATGCAGAAGAGTTCTGTAGAAGTATAAGTTAGGCAGCGGAAGAAAGATCTCCGGAGGTAACAAGATGCAGGAAGACGACCAAAGGTTCATCCGAGCTGCAATTGAGATCGCGCGGAATTCACGAAACAGAGGCGATAATCCGTTTGGTGCCTTGCTCGTCGACGAAAATGGCCACATTGTTATGGAAGCGGAGAACACCGTAGTCACTGAAAGAGATTGTACAGGCCATGCAGAAACCAATCTCATGAAGAAGGCTTCATCGAAGTATGACAGAGAATTTCTGGGGAAGTGTACGATATACACAAGCGCAGAACCTTGTCCAATGTGCGTCGGCGCGATATATTGGGCGAATGTAAGAAGGGTAGTATATGGCCTGAGCGAGGATAGCTTGTACGAGATTTTTGGTTGGCATAATGAAGAGGTTCTTTACGTGCCTTGTCGCGAGCTCTTCGCAAGGGGACAAAGACCAGTCGAAGTTATCGGGCCTATCCTTGAAGATGAGGCTCGTGAGATACACGTGGGTTATTGGAAATAGGGCCCCGAGAATCACGGTTTCTATCTAGATAGAGAGGATTATTCTGTTAGCCGCTGCCTAACCAC
>JBFFDV010000150.1:0-6574 GCA_041559215.1 Anaerolineae bacterium
CAATAGGCAGCAACTTTAGAAGTCTACCATCTTTCCACCTTGGCGGCAAACTTGACAAGTTTCCAAAAGTATGTTATAATAGGCTAGGTATATAGATATTCTAGGTATAAATGGCTTATTTGATCCTGTCCGTAGCACGGGTGATTAGGATGTGATAATGAAAAATCTTCTAGCGGTCGCCATCGTACTGCTCCTGCTTGCTCTTGATTGGGCTGCACTCCATGACATTCTCAAGGGTGAGCCTAACCTGTATGGGGAGTACGGCGTGGTAGCGTTTAGTCTGATCATATTTGGAACACTCATTTTCATTGGACTGAGGGGGAGAGGCAAAGGAGCGAAGGTGCGCTAGCCTTTGCTATGCCCACATCGCTTGAGCACGTCTCGTGTGCGAAATACCGTACTAATGTAGTTGAGTCTTAGCGGCCTGAGTGGGAATGCCAGGTTGGAGGATGAGATTATGGAGAGAGATTTCAGAAAAGGAAGTACGAGGGTGTTGATACTGAACATGTTGGCCGAGAGGCCCATGTACGGCTATCAGATCGCCAAGGAGCTGAAACGTCGTAGCGATGGATATTTCGCTTTCAAAGAGGGCACCCTTTACCCTGCTCTACACGGGATGGAGAAGGACGGCCTCTTGAGGAGCGAATGGCAGGTGGTGGAGAAGGGACCATCGCGCAAGTACTACTACTTGACTGAAGAGGGCAAGAAGGTACTGGCCGACTCAGCGAAAGATTGGACCACTTTTTCCCGCCGCTTGCTGAGCATCCTTGGTGAGCAGGGCACTGAGCCAGCTTCCGGTTAGGTGTATGATACTCCAAGTTCTGGATGCAAGCCGCGTGGACAGAAAAGCTACATGTAGAGTCTCACTGAAGCCGAAAACGGGTATCGCGGAAGAGGTCTGAAATGCGGAATCGTTCATTCGTCGCCGCGTCTTGGTTGAGAGTCGGATTGGCTATACTGCCGGGACTGTCTGCCCTCTTCATCAGCAGCGGTCTTCCTTGGTCCCTGTTCAGCATGAGCGTTGCCGATGCTCTGGTTAAAGGTGGCTTGATTGCAGTGTGTATCCCGCTCATCATTGCGGGGTTTATCCTCAAGCGCCGGATTGCCGTCTGGAGTTTCCCCGCCTTGGGAATACTTCTCTTCCCCGCATCGGGAGTACTACTCTTCATAGGATGGTGGGTACGCCTGCCCTTCGTAGACGAGGCTAGCCCGATTTGGTATGATGGACCCTTTATACTGATGATCCTTGTGCTTGTCGGAATTGGGGCCTTCGCCGTGTACCGCGTTTGCAGGCAGCACAGGACCCACCCTCCTCGCTTGGCGTGGGTCCTTCTTGGATTGATCATCCTGGTTGGTGTGGCTGACGTTATCACTTCGCCCATGGTAGATCGAAATCCGAATGCATGGACGGCTCTCTTGGCCCAGCTAGCGTTCACCGTATCATGGACAGGTGTGATCCTTTCGCCCGTGGCGATAGGCTTACTACTCGCTCGGCACGAGGGCTTGTTGGCAGGACTCATAGTCGTTGCCTTCGAATACGTTGTGGTAGACGGTGTCGGCGATCCGAATTACGGCATACTCATTCACACATCTAACCAGACGGCGTCGATCGTGTTATCCTGTCTGCCGGCTCTGTTCTTTCTTGTCGTTTCACCTATCTCGGTGTTGCGTTCTCTCTCGGCCCGCGGGCGGGTTTCGGGGCTAATGGTACCGGCGTTTATCGCTCTGATCAGCGTGGCGGTCATTAGAGGCATTGTATTGTGGGGTACTGCAGCCGAATACTCGGTCGATGCATGGCTCAGACATGGCCTATCTTCTGCTCAGTTGCTAATGCCGTTGGCTTTGGCGGCGATCCTATACCGTTGGATTGGACGCCAGGGCGCGGGGGCTGACAGCCAAGTGGACAGGCTAGCTTTGGTTAAGGGATCAACGACAGCAACAGGCAACGACACAGTATGCGAGCCTGGGCACTTTGCCTGGACCGAACACATTGTTGGCAATAGCCTCCGAAGCAAGTACAGCCCAGGCCGGAAAGGAAGTTCATGGAAGGGAGCATGTTCTATGAATCGTGAGGGAAGATTTTTGCGGGAATGGCCCGTGTACCTCTTTCTCGGAAGTGCTTGAGCTATGAACGAGGAGCTTGAGAGATACCTCGCAGAGGTAGCCAGCCAGTTGAACGTTGATCCCACGACCGAGAGAGAGATTCTGCGGGAGATTCGGGCTCACCTGGAGGAAGCCGTGGCAGAGCTGCAAGAAGGGGGGCTGAGTGGAGCGCAGAGCCTGGCGCTGGCTATGGGCAACTTCGGCGAGCCCCGGGAGGTGGGGAGAATGTTGGGCCAGCTGCATAGCGACTCGGCGAATCAGGCGGTGCTGGCCGCTTTCCTGCCTGTCGCGCTGGCCTTGACGTTCAAATGGGTCTTGCTGCCCTTACTAAGCGCTCTAGGCCATTGGCAGGGCAGTCCCACGCCCTTCATTTTCGCCTGCTTAGCCCTGCTGGCCTTGCTGGTGCCGGGTCTTACCTTCAGGAAGTGGAGTTACGGTTATGCGGTTTGGGCCTTTTTCAGTCTGGTTACCATCGCCCAACTATAAGCTATTAGTGAGGAGGAGCGAAAAATGGAACCTTTCTACGTTATTGAGCGCATCCTACGCAACCGAGGCAGTTTCTTCGATGAGATAAAGGAAGGCGACGATCTCACCCGTAAGACCCGGAACATGCTCATCGGCGCGGTCCTTTTCTTCGCCATTTACGGGGCTGTGCTGGGCATCTCCAACAGCCTCCTGCAGGCGCTTTCCTCGGCCATCAAACTTCCCATCCTCTATCTGATCACTCTGGCTATCTGTTTGCCCACCCTTTACTTCTTCAACCTTCTCTTCGGCTCGCGGTTGACGCTTTCCCAAACTTTCGCCCTCATCATGACGGCTATCGCTGTCACCGCGGTGCTGACCCTTTCCTTCGCGCCTATAGCTCTCTTCTTCTGGCTTACCGCGCCCAACTATCAGTTCTACAAGCTACTGAATGTGGGCATACTGACCATCACCGGCGTTGCAGGTTTAAGCTTCCTCTGGCAGGGGATGAGGCATGTGCATAATACCGAGGGCATGGGGATGCGAAACATCATCTTGTGGCTCTGGATCTTCATCTACGGCTTTGTGGGCACGCAGATGGCCTGGACGCTGCGCCCCTTCTTCGGCGCCCCAGGCCTGCCCTTCCAGATCTTCCGCGACCTGGGAGGCAACTTCTATGTCAATGTCCTGCAGTCCTTTGTGGAGCTATTGATCGCCATCGTGGACTGAAGCACGCCTCGTATCTGAGCGAATAAATCGCGACCGGCTGGCGGAGGGGGGCGAGGAAGCAAGTGACCAGATTCCCTCACCCCCGCTCCCTATTGGCATGATCAGGCCCTCGCTGGCGAAGAACGTCTTGGCACCGCTCCACTCGGTGTCAACGGCGACGCCTTGAGAAGAGGCCACATAGGAGCCAGACTGTACGATCAGGGTGTCGCCTCTCAACTCCAGCACCTGCAGGTCGCCAGGCAGAGCCGGCGCCAGGGTTATCACGCCGCCCTGGGCAGGGGCGCGGTAGTCGTTCATGAAGAAGCTCTCCCCGCCCAGCATCGAACGCTTCAGGGCCCCCAAGAGCCCTCCCTTGACCTCCGTCTCGATGGTTATCCCGGGGCTCATGCTGACCATGGAGCCCGCTTCCACCTGGATGGACTCGTTTCACTTATGTCGCCAAGCGATGGACAACGCTCTTGGCGAGCAGCCAGGAGTTCCATGCGCAGCGCTGGATGGCCCAGCCGTCGCTCCTCTTTCTGAAGTCTGGCCGCTTCGGTGCAACTTCGCCATCCCAGTTCGCACGAGATGAACGGCTGACTTGACAGGATTACGTTTTTGATGTATAATTTAACTGACTGGTCAGTTATATTCCAAGGAGGTGCGAAGTGTCCCCTCGCCCAAGCGTTGAAGAGGAGCGACGTCAACAGATTCTGGAAGCGGCGATGAACTGCTTCGCCAGCAAGGGTTATCACCTGACGACGATGGACGACATCGCCGCCGCCTTGCCCTTTAGCAAGGGCTTGCTCTACTACTACTTCAAAACCAAGCGAGACATCTTCCTCTCAGTCTTGAACAGTTGGATGCAAAAGTCCATCGAGGCGTGGGAGGCGATGGTCTCGCCGGACGACGACGCTACCACTCAAATCTGCAAGTGCTTGGAGTATGGAGTGCGACTCGTGACTGAGAGTGCGGACCTGGCGCGAGTTGAGTTTGAGTTTTACGGCGAGCTGGGTCGCGATGCCGTGATCGCCGACGCCTTCAAGTCGGTCTTCACCACATTCCGAGTGCAGATCAGTGCTATCCTCGAGACAGGTATCAGCAGAGGCGAATTCCGCCCCCTCGATACCGATGCGTTAGCTGGCGTGCTGGTCGGCATATACGAAGGGCTGGCTGTGCAGGCCATGGTCGAGCCGGAGGCTTTCGACTGGCCAGTGGTCTCTGAGACTCTGTGTGATACGGTGATGCGGGGCATCTCCGCGGTGGAGGAGGAGTGATCAATGGCAACTGTGTTTATGAAATGGCTTGAAACCACACCAGGGGACTACGACCGGGGCATCCAACTCCTGACCTTGGGCCGCCTGCGAGGCCTCAAGGAACGGCTGGGGGCCGAGTATATCCAACCCGGCGCTCGTGTGCTGGAGATCGGCTGTGGCACGGGCACGCTTGCAATCCTGATGGCGAAACGCGGCGCGCACGTGACGGCGATCGACGTCTCGCCGCTGATGCTGGCTGAGGCGCAGCGCAAGGTGAAGGAGGTCGGCCTGGAGGACACTATCGAGTTTCATCATCTTGACGTGACAGAACTCGCCGACCACTTCCAAGCAGCCAGCTTTGATGTGATAGCTAGCACTTTGGCCTTCAGCGAGTTTCCGCCTGAAGTGCAGCGCTATGCACTGCGCGAAGCCGCTCAACTCCTGAGGCCCGGCGGGCAGTTGCTGATTGCAGACGAGATGCTGCCCGCAGGAGCCTGGGCGCGCTTTGTCTTTTGGTTGGTGCGCCTGCCTCTCTTGATTCTGACCTGGCTACTAACCCGGACCACAACCAAGCCTCTGCGCTCCTTCTCGGAGACACTGATCGAGGCGGGTTTCATCCCTGCCGTGAAGGAGTCGCACCTGGGAGGAAGCTTGCAGTTGATCAGTGCGCGCCCGAGCCCAGACCCCGAGGCGACTCAGCGCCTGTGGAAAACCTACCCCCAGCTTCGCCACCGGGTCACCGTCAAGACCGTACTGCTCGATTTCCTGAGCTTCACTAACCGCATCCTTCCGCCCTACCTCAAGACGGCCACCGGTCTCTATCGCATCGGCCATCCAGATCGCACATCCCCGGTGTTGGTCACAGGCAACTATGAATTAACGGTGCGCCGTCTGGTGCGTGAGCTGGACGGCCAGGTAGATTGCTGGCTAGTCGTGGCCAACAGTCGCGGGATCAACGTCTGGTGCAGCGCGGGCGGGGGTTACTTCACTGCCGACGACGTTACTTCTGCCATCCGAACCAGCGGCGTACAAGAAGTGGCGGATCACCACACCCTGATTCTGCCTCAACTGTGCGCCGTCGGCGTGGACAGCTGGAAGATTCGTCGCGAGACGGGGTGGCGCGTTCATTGGGGTCCCGTCCGTGCGCGTGATGTCCCTGCCTACCTGGCTGCTGGTCGTGAGAAGACCGATGCAATGCGCCGTGCTCAGTTTCCGCTGAAGGACCGCCTGGAAATGACCACCGCAACGCTGCCGTTCTACGGCTTGATCTTAGCCCTGGTGAGCCTGATCTTCTGGCGACCTTTCACCTTGACAATTCTGGGCGCGACGGTTTTGATGAGTTACTTTTATGGTATTTTCCTCCCGTGGCTTCCCGGGCGCGATGGGCTAAGGAAGGGTGCCGTCTTGGCGTCTCTCGCCATCCTGGGATTGTGGTGCTGGTCATGCGGTTGGGCACATCTGCCACTGCCATCTCTCTTCAATCACTCGCTGGGGTTGGGATTCCTGGCTTTCTTCGTCGGTGCGGAGTTTCAGGGTATGAGCCCCTTCATGCGTGGCGAACAAGCCAATTGGACCATTGAGGGCCTGGTTGGACTGGCCACCTTGGCCGTGTATGGTGCCGGCCGATTGCTCCTTGGAGGGTAAAGGATGGGAATCAGGGAACTCCTAACGTCTGAACTGCAAAACGCTCAGCAACTAAGGCATTTGCAGGTCGAATTCGATGAGAAGCGTTGCATCGCTTGCTGGCAGTGTTACGAAGTCTGCCCCGTTGGTCGCTGGACGCCCGACCTTGAGGCACGCATCGCAAGGTTCAGCGACCCGGAAGATTGTGTCGCCTGTGGTGCCTGCGTCTTGCAATGCCCGGAGGACGCGATTCGACTGACGGTGCACAAAGGGTAGCGCTCAGACTTGCCCACACGTGACCTTTAAGATCACCCGTCAGACCCTTCTACAGGATTGCAGGGGTTCGATCTTCATAGACAGAAGGAGTATAGAGATGTCTGCCGAAATCAAGCCGGACATGTCTTGTGTGCCCTTTCGCAGAA